>JABGWN010000027.1 GCA_018645535.1 Methanobacteriota archaeon | reverse complement strand
TTTGAGAACATCTTGTAGCGTCGCTCGTCCTTTAATCAGGTCTCGACTCGTATGGTCTGCAACCAAAATACTTGGCAACAAGAATGAGCTTGTTATGAAAGCGAAGATGATCAACATGCACATCAGCATAAAGAAATTCTCTAGTCCAGGGAATCCATCCCATCCAAATATCCAGCCCGGTAAGAATCCTGCAGAAATACCAGCAACAGTGGTAATGGTTGTTTCGAAGATAGTTTGACCCGTCTCTTCTATAGAATGCGCAATACCTGTTGAATTTTCACCTTCTTCCTGTATCCGATGCATCACGTGAATGGCATCATCAACTCCAATTCCAAAGACGATGGTTCCAATCATAGCCGTGAAAATATTGACGTTTACATCTCCACTCTGCATGAGAAGTGGTTGCCATAAAATCACAACAGCAACTGGAATCATTGTGATAATACCTAAGCGGACAGAACGGAATACAATGGCTAAGACAATGGTCAAGATAATCAGTGTAAGAATCGTTGTCCTTGATTGAGTGTCGTGAATTCCTTCATTGATATCGAGCGAAACTGGTAATCCACCGGTGAGTTTTGATGTTCGAGTTTGACTGAGTTCAGGTGGCTGAGTCAAAATATCATCGATTTGATCTCGCAAACCTGAGGCGATGTTGAGATTCATGTATGGCTGATCAACGTAGACAACCGCCTTTGTTTCATCTTGATTCAAGAGCATAGAGCGAACTTCGAGGGAAAGCGTGTCAAAGGCTGCATTTACCATATCTCTGCGAAGGGCTTCACGCCCTCCTGGTCCTGATGCTTCTAGACCGAGCCAAATATTACACTCGACGATATCATCACTTTCCCAACACTCATCGTGCAATAAATCCCAAAGTGAGCCTTCGTAGAAGACGATATCATCTGTAAGTTGTATGCTTACTGGTACTGCTTTGAGGAAGGTGATGATGCTGGTCGTATTTGTGCTCTCAACGGCATCTATCTTTTCTTCAAGGCGGTCTACAGCATCCATGACTGGTAAATCTCTGATGTTTGATGTCTCGTTATCGTTTGGACGATTCGTAGCATCAAAGACAAACATGGAGGTTTGGCCACTATCAAATTGCTCAGAATATTGTGCGATCTTATCAAGGGATTCAATACCTTCTGGAGCTTCACTCGAACCAGTAATTGGTTTGTTTAGTTCGTCCATATTGGCTACTCCGTATGCTGTGACGCTGCCTGTTACGAGTAAGATGACAACAAAGAACCGAACTGGTACTTTTCCTATGTTCTTCCACATTCCTGGATTGCTTCGTTTATGGAATTTCAAAAGCCAAGCCAGTGCAGGAACGAGCACTATGGAGAGCATAAGCGTGGACATGATTCCTACGACGAGTGTTAAACCGACAGAGCGAATTGGAGCGATGCTGACAATTTGTGGCGCAATCAATACCGAGAAGCCAACAATCGTTGTGAGGGCCGACAAAAAGACAGCAACTCCTGTTGAACCAGCCATTTTTGTTACGCATTCTATGTAGAATTCTTTATCCCACAAATCAGGTTCAACGAGTTGTTCTTTTCCTTGTCGCCTCCGTTTTTCATTTTCATCGACAATCCGTTCAAGTTCCTTTCGCCGGACTTCTTCAATACGATTCACCATGTGCAGGGCATAGTCTACACCCAGCCCAATTAAAATTGGAAACGTTGCTACAATCATTGGAGTGAGCGTCCATTTCAAGACCACTGATGCTCCAAATGTAACTGCGAGGGCAAGAAGAATAGGGGTCCCAGTGATGATGACTACCTTTGCTGATCTGTGAAGGAATGAGATGACGAGGATTGTCATTAAAACAGAATATGGCATCATTTTGATGAGATCTTTGTAGATTGCAGTTGAGATGTCTTCCAAGGTTTTTGTTAATCCAGTGACAGTCATTTCGGTTGATTGTGACTCAGTTGGTCGACTGTCAATAATATCTTGAAAGTGATCGAGTAGAAGTGCAAAATCACCTTCCCAAATTTCAGGAACATCTGAACGCATTCCTACAATAATGGCTGTAGTATCCCAAACTCCATCGCCATCCATGTCATTGGTTGGGTCACCATCGCCATCACTATCAAAACTCAAATCGTTATCGTTGGTGTCCTTGATAAGTGCCTCAAATGAACCACTTGAGTTCTCGATAATCTGGTCAATCGTATTCTGATCTGGAATAGCATACCTGCCTCCTCC
>JABGWN010000213.1 GCA_018645535.1 Methanobacteriota archaeon | reverse complement strand
CGTTCTCCAGCAATCACTCTTTGCAGAGCTGCCATGGACAAAACGAGAGGAACATAGGATTCCCCGTCACTTGTCTCATAGGTTTCACAATCTGCGAACGTTGCAGTATTGATGGATAATTTGATCGCTCCACCTGCATTACTGCGGCGGGCATATCCAACCAATAGGGTTCGGCTTTCTTCGTCGGGCTTCGTTTCTTTCTTTGTCTTGCTCATTTTCAACACATCCACTCACTTAGTGAGGTAATGTGAACGAACAACTTCAACGGTTATCAAAGCCATTGGTTAAGAGGCTGAGATCGGGAGCACTTGGAACATTTCCTCGTAATTCAGATTTTATTGGTTGCCATGTTTCGACAGTCTTTTCACTCTTCCATCCGATACAAACGACACCAAGAAGGACGATGATTCCTATTCCAATAAGCATGAAATGTTGTGAAACTTGGCTTGCATATGTCGCACTTTGTTTGGAATCTTCTTTTGCAACTGGTTCAACAACACTCTCTTTTGCTTCAACAAACGTGAAATCGAATTGTTGACAATCGATAGTTGAATCTGCAATTGCACATACACTTCCTCCATATGTTCCAGGATTAATGGAATTAACAATCGCCTTGTTTTGTTGGATTTCAATGGACAAACCGGGCTCGAATTCATAAAGAAGTTCTAGAGTGTCCTGATTCGCATATGTTGTGATCTGAATTGGTTTATTGACAGTTTGCTCTGAATCTGTGATGGATACGACAAGAATTTCAGGAGCCAGTGGCAGTATGCCTTCATCAATTTCGTTGTTGCAATTATCATCGATTCCATTACGCAATTCTTCTTTGAATGGACTGATGCTTGAATCATTATCGTTGCAATCATTGAACCATCGAACACCATCTCCATCATTGTCTAAGTCTGCAAATAACGGGTTTGTATTGATGAAGAATTCATATCCATCTTGCAGGCCATCATTATCTGTGTCGGCATCCAACCAATCTGTTCCATAGATGCT
The DNA here is from genome assembly GCA_018645535.1 of Methanobacteriota archaeon. Taxonomy (GTDB): domain Archaea; phylum Thermoplasmatota; class Poseidoniia; order Poseidoniales; family Poseidoniaceae; genus MGIIa-L2. Next base: position 1,925 of record JABGWN010000213.1, on the reverse strand, counting down.
AAATTCATCGAGATCGAGCAAACCGTCTCTGTCTCGATCTAAGCCAATGAAATCTTCATCAACGGATTCATCGCAATCATCATCGATTCCATTGAGCCATTCATCAAGGCCAGGATTACGATCTGGATTTTCATCATCACAATCTTGGAACCAATAATATCCATCAAGATCATCATCAGGATCATATGTTGTCGGATCGGAGAAGTAGATTTGAACTTCATCTCCATCTTCAAGGCCATCGTCATCTGAGTCAGCATCCAACCAATCTGTATTCTGAACGTGGAATTCTGCCCAGTCACTAAGCCGGTCATTATCAGAGTCGAGTTGTGCAAATCCTTCGTCAATACCATTGATGCAATTATTGTCGACACCATCCAATAATTCAGTTATCATCGGCTTAATCAGTGGATTGGTATCATCACAATCTTGGAACCAATACCATCCGTCTGAATCTTCATCGATGTCATAGACGAGAGGATTACTGTTTGTAACGAGTACTTCTGTTCCGTCATTCAAACCATCTGAGTCGGTATCATCTTGCAACGGATTGGTAAGGTAAATCAGAACTTCTTGACCATCGAGGAGTAAATCGTCATCGGTATCATCATCTGTTGGGTTGGTGGACGAATTGAATATTTCAAAACCATCTGGGAGGTTATCGTTATCGGTGTCAGAATCAAGTGGATCAGTATTGTGTATGTTCGTTTCATCCTCATCTGGCAATCCATCGTTATCTGTATCGATGACTTCCTCTGCTCCATGAATGAGAAGTTCCCAATGGTTCCATGTCCCAGTTCCTCCATTTTGGTTGTCATTTACTTCGATTGTCCATGTTCCATCAGAGGATTCATCCCAGTGTAATACAGAAGAAAAGACCCATTCATTGAAATTGTTATTATTGTCATTATGTACTTCAGCTAGTCGTGAGATAGTTCCATCAGGTGAGGTTAGCGTAACTTCGATATCCCCTCGATAAGTGTGATCTGCATCGAATCGTACTTCCACCGTTTCAACCAATAATCCAGCATCAACAACGACTGTATCGGATAATCCATTGGCGGTATTGTCTGGAATCGATTGTGAGATTGATTGTTCACCACTGGTCCAGTTTAGTTCAGGACCTACATTTGTCCAATTGGCTGCGATATGAACTGCAAGGCCAGCATCAAGAGCCCCGTGGCCGTATTTGTGATTGAAGTCATGACCTGCTCCATTGATTTTCCAATCGACATCAGAAGCATCGTTTGTTCGAGCACTGTGGACCAAAACGTGCTGGACATCACGGTACGTCAACCCCGGATTCGCATCAAGCATGAGAGCGATTACGCCTGACGTAAGAGGCGTAGCGCTGCTTGTGCCTCCAAAATTATTGTAAATATCTGATGAGGTATACCCTCCAGAACCTCGTATGTCTGTTGTCGTAATTCCCTGTGAGCCACCGTTTGAATGAGCCGCAACCAGAATATTTGCTCCATCCTCGCTGTAGTATGATTGAACTCCTGAGTCTGCTATTGCCGCAACTCCTATCGTAAAACGAGTATTTGCGTATCCATCGTAATTTGAGTTATCACCGCTTGTTCGTCCGTTACCTCCAGCGAGTGTAGTGATGGTTCCTAAGCCGCCTCTGCCAAGGTAGACATTGTCTTCGAGAGAAGCTTGTAACAGTGGTTCAGGGCCTTTGAGAGTTCGACCGTTGTCACTTGGTCCCCACGAGTTTGAGGAAATTCCAACGATGTCTCTTCTGTGTCCAATCGCATCTGCTTCGTCTTGGTCTGTATTTGAGCAAGCAATCAATCGCAGACCGATAAGATCTGCGTCGAGAGCAGCCCCAGCCACACCGTTGTTATCGTTTCCTTTTGCCGCTGCAACCCCTGCGGCGGCTGTGCCGTGACCATCATCGGAGGTTGGGGTGGGATCACCATCAT
>JABGWN010000212.1 GCA_018645535.1 Methanobacteriota archaeon | reverse complement strand
GGCGTCGGCTTGCGCGCCATTCGAATAATACGAGCCCATGACCCGCGAGAAATCTTTCGGAACTGGGCTTCTATCCAGTCTTGACGGTCCTGAACAGCATCTTCGAAAGTGCGTGAATCATCTTTTTTATCCGACATGGTACAACCTCGTGCTTTCCTACCGACCCAACCCCCTATTATAACCGCTTCCACGCGAATTGATTTTCAAAGCAAAGCGATATTCGGCAAGAGTTGATGAGGGGTGAACGGATGCATTACCTTGTATGGCTTCGCCCGACCCTTATGCTACTCTAGGTGTTTCTCGGAATGCTTCAGATGCTGAGATTAAGCGAGCGTTTCGAAAACTTGCTCGTAAGCACCATCCAGATCGCAACCCGGATGATGCTGCAGCAGAAGCCAGATTCAAAGAAGTTCAAGCTGCATATGAGATGATTGGTGACGCTTCAAAACGTCAGGAATACGAACAGAAAAAACGTATGGAAAATATGTTCGGTGGCGGTGGTGGAGGAAGATCCCCTTTCGGCGGTGGAATGGGTGGCGGATTCGACGACATGATTGGACAAATGTTTGGCGGACAGCAACAACAAAATCCATTCCAGCAGCGACAACGTCGACCTCAATCTAGACCCAAAGGCAGCGATATTCACGTATCTGTTGATGTTGAAATGGAGCAAGCGATCAAGGGTGGCGAGGTTACATTTCAAGCACAACGCATCAAGGTCGGAAGCGGTAACGTTGCTTCTAAAACGACTCAGAATTTCAAAATCCGAGTTGAGGCTGGAGTGAAACATGGTACGTCTAAACGACTCAAGGGGCAAGGGAATGAGCATCCACAGGGAACTGCGGGCGATCTTCATGTCACCTTTCGAATCGATGCTGGAGAAGGAAGACATTGGGAAAATGGAATCCTTATTCAGCAAGTTTCTATTCCCTATTCGACGATGATGTTGGGTGGTAAGGTCAAGGTAAACCTGCCATCTGGAAAGAGTGGTTTCCTGAGCGTAGTTGGAAACAGTCAACCCGGAGATCGAAGGCGGATGGCAAAAGCAGGCTACCTTCAGGGAGATTTAGATCTCGAATTTATTCTCGATGAGTTAGAAGAACTCACATCAGAACAAATCGAAGTCCTAGAGCGTCTGAAAGACGTGGGGTTGTAGTTTTATGTCAAAACACAACAAGAAGAAGAACTCTCGTGGACCTGATGATGAACGGTTTTGGCGACGTTTTACTTCACTTCTTAGAGAAGAAGAACTCTGGACAAGAAACTGGTCTCTTGACGAGATGGTTGATTTTATTCTCAAAAATGAAAACCGCCCACCTTCCCGGGAAGATGACAAATCCTATCGGAAACGATTGATGGAGGAAGTTGCCAAAATAATCACCTCAAGCCGTAGCAATACGACACATTTCAGTTGGCAAGGAGATAATTCAGTTCGACCTCGTTCTCGGGAAGATATCGTCGAAATCAATGAAGCAGTTTCGCATTGGTCTTCGCAACTATCCCGCCTTGAAAGAGATGAAGACGAATGGACTGAGGAAGACAAACAGACCTTTTCTCTCCTCATCAAAACGTGGGAAGCAATGCTTACTGGAACGTCCCTTCCAGAAGGGTGTTCAATCCATGAACACACGGGTATGAAATGGAAAACGTTCAATCTTGAACTCGAAATAAAACGTCTCGCAGCGCGTAAATCTGGTTTAAGATTCCCCGAATTTGAACCCGCACTAGCGTGGATGTTAGTCCAATACAAACACTGGACTTTGCTCGAACTGCTCCAGCATAGACTTGCATGGCGAAGAAAAAACAACCTCAATCCGTTCCCATCTTCCTATGATTCATCCTTAGAATCATGGGCTGAGACATTACCTGATGTTGATGCTGAAGGTGAGATTCGTAAAGGGCGAGTTGATCTACGCCACCTTCAGTTTGTAACCATCGACCCTCCTGATGCAAAGGATTTTGATGATGCGATTTGTTTTGAACAGAACGGAGATGGTTCGACGCTCTGGGTTGCTATAGCCGATGTTGCTCACTACGTCTCTCTCGATTCACGCTTGGACACCACAGCACAGGCCAGGGCGACATCTGTGTATCTACCTCACGGCGTTCTTCCAATGCTTCCGTTCAGGCTAGCCGATGATTTGTGTTCGCTTCGAGCAAATGTTCCTCGATTAGCAATGGTTATTGAAATGAAACTCGATGAGAATATGGTGATCGTTGAATCAAAAGCCCATGAAGCGGTCATTGATGTCAAAGAAAATCTTGCATATGAAGATACACTTGAAGATTCAAGATGGGATAATTTGTTTACACTTGCTGAACACTGGCAAAAAGATGAGCTTCGATTGAATGTTCAACAAGGAGAACAACGCCCACGTATTCAGGAAGATGGTTCGGTTCGAATCGACGTTAAGTGGCCGAATAGAGCCACAAAAATGATTGAAACATTCATGGTCAAGACCAACAATATCGTCGGAGAAATACTTGGCACTGAAGGCGCATTGCTTCCTTGGCGTTGCCATCCATCTCCAGATTCCGTTGATGTTCAAGATCTTAACGAGCAACTCAAAGCATTGGATATCGGCATCACCTTGCCAGAACCTCGTGCAAAATCAAAGGGTCAGAATGATACAGATGAATTAGCAAGTCTTCTCGGTTCTTGGGCAGGTAATGAAATCGACTTGAGTGGATTGGATTCCTCTGATGACGAGGGGCCAGATGTCCCTGACTATCTCAAAGAAGTTTCAGACCAAGATGCAAGAGACGAGATGCTTGATGGTTTACGTCAAGCCCAAGAGAAAGCAGTTTCACTGAGCGCTTCCATGCGACGAGTCGTTGATCAGGGACTTTTCCAATTGATGAATCGTGCACGTTATGATGTCGTCAACGTAGGCCATTTCGGACTCAACCTTGATGCATATGCTCACTTCACAAGTCCAATACGTCGCTATCCAGATTTGATTGTTCATCGCCAACTGAAGGCCCATTTACACAACAAAGAGTGGATCTACAACCAAGAAGAGTTAGCTGGATTAAGTGACCACTGTTCAACTCAGGGAAGGATGGCTCAGATGCTTGAATGGGAACTTGTCGCTATAGCCCTAAATTGGCATCTACGCCTTTCAGAAAATCAGCAATGGAATGCCCGTGTTGTTGGCTTGAGAACACCGTGGATTTTCCTCGACCTCAAGGATGATGGATCTATGCATGGGCGAATGCATCTCAAACAATTATCTAAAAACAAGAATCTATTCATTGATGATCATGGACTTCAACTGTTGGAAGAAGGACGAGATGGCCAGGAAGAACATGTACTGCTTGAACTCGGACAACTCTTTCCATGTCGAATCAGAGGACTCGACCTTTGGTCTGGACGTCTTGACTTATCTCCGGTCTAACATCAATGCTAATTATGAGCAACCAGTGACCATTACAAAGAGGATTCACAATGGCTGAAACTACAATTCGAGTCAAGGGTATGACCTGTTCTTCTTGCGTTGCTTCAGTAGAATCCACCGTTTCTAAAGTCCCTGGAGTCGAATCTGTTCGTGTTAATCTGGCCTTGGAGAAGGCAAGTATCACATGGAGCACTGATAAGATCGACCTCGAAGAAGTCATGAATGCTGTTGAGAAAAAAGGATTTCAAGCAGAAAAAATTTCTACACCAGAAACCATTCGTTCACAAGCAGTCCAGTCGGCACGAAAACAAGGTCAACTTGCAGCGTTTGCAATGCTCTTCTCAATTCCAGCCCTCATTGTGAGTATGTTCGTTTCAGATTTAGGAGAAACTGGATCGCTCGATACTCGATTCCTTTTGACATTTTTACTCGCTACACCGGTCTATGTATTCTCTGGAAAGCAATTTCACAAAGGGGCTTGGAAAGCAATCCTCTCTGGAAGAGCCAACATGGACGTATTGGTCCACTTAGGAACCACAACGGCCATGATTTGGTCTGTATTGGTAACATTCAATCCATTTTTTACGTTCCTTCCAAGTATTTTCTCGACGACAGAACATGTCTTTTTTGATGGTGCTGCGTTGATTATCGCTTTCATTTTAGTAGGGAACTTCCTCGAAAGTAGAGCCAAATTACAAGCGACAGATTCAGTCTATTCTCTGATGAATCTTCAACCGAAAACTGCTCTTGTCATTGGTGATGATGGTGCAACTGATCGCCAACCTGTTGAAGATATTCTTTCTGGAACAAACGTCTTAGTTCGAATCGGCCAAACAATTCCACTGGATGGAGTTGTCCTTGAAGGATCGGCGTTGATCGATACATCAATGATGACTGGGGAAACCTATCCTGTGCGACGCAGAGAAGGGGACGAGGTCATTGGTGGAACGATTGTTCTTGATTCACCGTTGACTCTTCTTACCACTCAACCCTTCCATTCAACGATTCTTTCAAGAGTTATCTCAATGGTTGATGAAGCCCAAATGGGCAAAGCTCCTGTTCAAAGATTGGTCGATAAGATCGCCTCAGTGTTCGTACCTTTCGTGCTCTTTTGTGCTCTCGCATCAAGCGTGTTCTGGATGTTATCATCAGGATATGAGGGCAGAACTGGAGGAGAGGTTGCCATTCTTGCACTTGTATCGACATTGGTCATTGCTTGTCCGTGCGCCTTGGGATTGGCAACACCTACTGCACTCATGGTGGGAACTGGAATTGGCGCTCGATATGGCCTACTCATCAAAGGCATTGAAGCACTAGAGCGTTCACATGCAACAACAACACTTGTTGTCGACAAGACTGGAACATTAACGACTGGGAAACCAAAGGTATCTCATATTGAATTGATTGATGGTG
>JABGWN010000211.1 GCA_018645535.1 Methanobacteriota archaeon | reverse complement strand
GGTTGGTGAGCCAATGCCTGGTGACATGTCGTGGATGAAAGAACGCTTTGATGATTTGAATGAAAAATCGCTCCTATGGGAACCTCCTACTCTGGAAGGACCAAATCAACCAAGGTGCACAATGGAAGGTAAACCGACAATTATGTTGTCTGCAAATAATTATCTCAATTTAACAACCCATCCAAAAGTTGTCTCGGCCATGGTTCATGCAACCCAGCAGTACGGAGCAGGGAGTGGTTCTGTACGTGCGATTGCAGGAACGATGGATTTACATCTTGAAGCTGAAAAGAAAGTTGCAGAATTCAAAGGCGTAGAGGCAGCACTGATTTACTCAGCAGGTTATACCGCAAATGTAGGACTCATTCCTACGCTTGTTCAAGGTGCTCAAGATGTCATTATCAGCGATGCGCTCAACCACGGCTCAATCATCGATGGAGTTCGACTCACAAAGGCTCGTCGCGGGGTCTATGCTCACAATGACATGGGTGAACTGGAAGCAGTCCTTTCAGCCCATGATGATGCAGAACGAAAACTAATCATCACAGATGGTGTATTCTCAATGGATGGAGACTATGCACCCCTTGATGAGATCAATGCACTAGCAGAGGAATACGGAGCAATGGTTCTCGTCGATGACTGCCATGGAGAAGGCGTATTAGGTGACGGTGGAAGAGGAATTGTTGACCATTTTAATCTTCAAGGAAAGGTGGATTTTGAAGTAGGTTCGTTCTCAAAAGCCCTCGGTGTACAAGGAGGAATCCTTGCAGGTACCGAGATGACACGAACCCACGCCTTGAATCATTCACGCTCATGGTTACTTTCTGGATCTCAACCACCAGGTGTAGCAGCAGCTCAAAAGGCAGCAATTGAGGTCCTGATGGATGAACCTGAACACCATGCTAAACTTTGGGAAAATACTCACTACTTCAGAAATGAACTTCAATCACTCGGTTTCGATACAGGTGTGTCCACGACTCCGATTATTCCAATCATGTGTGGAGAATCATCAACTGCAAAAGAAATGACAAATCTCCTACAAAATGAAGGCGTTATGGCTGGAGCGATTGTCTTCCCAATGGTCGCTCGCGATAAGGCCCGAATTCGTACGCAAATGTCTGCAGGATTATCGAAAGACGATTTGGATGAAGTCCTAAGACTTCTCGAATCGATTGGTCCAAAGGTTGGACTTATCTGATCATTCAGATTCAAAGGCGTCTACGACTTCGAGTAATTCAGTGTCATCACCAGCCATTTCGGCTGCGCTGTTATCTTCCACTTCCTCCAGTGCTTTTACACCTTCAAATGGATTCACCCCCTCGTCGAGCATACACAATAGCCTCCAGCGAGGAGCCCAAGACAAATGCACGTACGCAGGCCCAGGAAGAAGAAGAACAAACATGGAGATGGAACTTGAAATTTCAAGCAAATCCGCAAAGTCAAGACCGAGTAATCCAAGACCAATAAAAGGCATAGGATAGAGAATAATTCGGGGAGGAGCAATTGGCATACGCTTGGTAAAAGAAACCAAGATCAATGATGCGAAACCAAGCAATAGACAAGCTGACATAAACAATGCTGAGAAAAATATCCAATTCGATAAGGATTCATTGAAGGAATCAAATTTCAGGGAATATGGGAGGATAAGTGCGAGGCTGATTAAGAAACCATAGAACGCACCAATATTTCCCGGATGTGAGAGCCATAATGGCAACTTTGAGAACCGACGGGACAATGAAGTTCCGAACAACAATTCCTGTTGGGGAGCACTCAACTTAGAGACGTGGTCAGACCACTTGCTAGGAGCATCCATGAGTCATTGGGAGAGAGTAGAGGTTTTCAATGCACCCTCTCATGATTCAAAGAAAGGCTTATTCTTGGCGTTTGAGTTTTTTTGCGATTGGACCCAATGCATCTTCAGAGTCTTCCTCGTCCGGCCATTCTCGTTGAAGCAATCCAAAATCTATTGATTCTCTTTTGCGAGCATCCTCTATGTCATCGTTTTCACCATTGTGCGCATCCCGAAGAGCAAGAGATTGGTTTAGCAAAGCCATCGTTCGGCGCAGGGAAGATGAATGGGATTTTTCATCTGTAAAATAGCCAAAAACCGAATAATGATCATTAAGCGCAACGAGATTAAAACCATTCAACAAATCATCCTCAACCAATCGGTATCTGAACTCCCCCGCAAGCTCCCAACGTCCATCTTGAAGTCGAATCATGACCTTAGCCTCTTTGTCACTCAATAATTCCATCAAGGGGTGTGCTGGATTGACAGCAAAGGGTGTGTTCCTCCAATCCATCCACCGACGCCAACTCAGTGCAAGTGCAGGAATCATCAAAAGCAACAACAATATTCGAATCGGCCAAAATGGAATTAGAACGAAGCAGAGTTGAATTGCTACCAGTAGAACCGCAGACTGAATCTGAATGTTCCTTCCCTTTTCCAGAGCGTGTGGTGTTTCTGAAAACCGTATGAACCCATCATCAAGACCATTTGTAAAATCGCTCATCTCAATCATTCCAATTCTGCTATGGGTATTCGAACACCTTCATAGGTTTGATTCCATGTATCAACATCTTCAACGAATCGTTGAATTTGTTTCAAATGAGTGGTCACGTCAATCCCCCAGATCTGTTTCCAAACGTCTAATTTCGGGAGGATTTTCTCCCATTGATTCAAGACACCTCTCCTTTTCTGTCGTTGATGATTGTAAAGTAGTGCTGCGGTTTGAATGAGTCCTTGAATTCCCAAAATCTCTGCACGTGGGGCTTCTCGACGTTTTAATGAATTCCACAAATCTTCCCAAGATTCATGGGCATGCCAATATCGTTTTGAATCAAACTCGTGAATTCCTTCCTGCAGGAGAGCATCTTCTGCCTCAGTTAATGGCAATGCCTCCATGGTTGGCCCTACAGGTTCTCTGTTGAAATCCTTCGGTTTTGCCCAAATAGGGCACACACTTCAAAAGATGAAAGGCAATCTAAGGGTTTGAGGGGTGAGCCAAATGTTCGATTTCAACCCAGGAGATGTCCTTGAAAGCCGAAAAGGAGGAGCTAACACCTTACGGCATCTTGCACAAGAATTAGCAACTCTTCAGAGAGATGGTTCAATCCTAATTGAACGACAGATTCCTGGAATCGGGATCAGGACTGGGCATCTACTCATTTTCGATGGCACTCTTGCGAGTGCCTTTCACCAAGCCGATGCAACTCGATATGGAATTGAAGCGTTGCTTGAAATTGAATCCGACGCCTCGGCTTTGGATGCGACTGTAAGTCTCCATGAGATGTCCAAGCAAACCTTCCTTGCCTCGTCGGTGGCGTATCCTGAAGCAAATCTTGTCGATCCCAAAAAGGAACGAGTAAGGGATGAAGCATGGTGGGCAACGGTTCGGGCCCCAGTAAGAAGGCTCGATCGTGAAGAAAAACTACCTGAAGTGAAGCCAACCATGGAAGCACCTGAATTCATTCGGCATAAAACTAAAGCAAGAATACAAAACCTCACAGGGCCAGTTCTGAAAAGGGGACTGGCATTGCTGGAACATGCAGTTGAACCAACTGCCGCATTCAATCTTGCAAAGGCTCTTCGAAAACATGGACGGCCATTATTGGTCATAACGAGGCAATCTCCAGAGCGACTCAAAGTAAACCATCAAATTGAACTTGAAGATTGTCGATGGTTGACTGAGAAAGAACATGATCGAACACTCGAACCCTCTCTTGAATCCATTCGAAAAGTAATTGATT
>JABGWN010000210.1 GCA_018645535.1 Methanobacteriota archaeon | reverse complement strand
GAAATCGATCAAGTGTCAGATTCATCCCAAACTCCAGCATGTATGGATGAAGTGTACTTGCAGAGAGATAACCAATCGCACAACCAGCGATTGCAGTAATAATTACTAATCGACGATAACCTTGCACGAAAAGATAGAGTGAGAGGATGATAATTGGTATAGCCGTAACATATCCTCCATCAACAATCTGTGTAACAACAGTGTTTCGGATTTCATCAGCTGCTGCTCCATCTGTCATGGCTCTCAACAGGTCCTGCACATAGAAGGATGTGAAGTTTTTTACAGTTATTCAAATAATAATATGATTTTAGAAAAAAATAATTAAAACGGTAGACTGAAGGGTATTTTGAAATTGCAATATTTGTTTATAGAGTGGAGGTATGTATCAGAAGAACCGATGGAACTTACTATTGAGACCATAATTACGGAGCTTGGCTACGGCCTCGGAGCGGCGATTTTGTTGTACTTCATGTACGCACGCTTTACCCGAACAAACGAACAAAACATGGAGTTGCAAACGACACTCTCCGACTCCTTGGCGATGATTCACAATCATGCATCATCGCTTAGTGACCTTAAGTCGGCAACGACGCGAGCCGCAGAGATGGATCGTCTGTATCAGGTGAACCACCAAATGATGATGGATGGGCATGCCACTATCGTCAATCAAATACCTGCTGCGGTCGATGAATTGGCGGAGACACAGTCTAAATTGACGAGTGGCGTCACAGGTCTTATTGACGGTTTGAATGCTTTTGCAACAACCTCTACAGGCGGCCAAGATGAATTGCGAAGAGAGATTATTGATCTCCGAAGCGGCAGTCGAGAAACCTCAGAACAACAAGCTGAGTCAGCATTTCAATTGACATCACGCGTGGAACATTTGACGGCACAGGTTGAACAAATCTCACGTGCTATCACCTTGATGCTTCAGTCCTCTCAAGCGCACCAAGCATCAATTAGCAAGTCCATTGAAACAATCGAACGTAAGATTCAGGAGGAATTATGATGACTGGGACCGACGACATCGGATATCCATCCGCCCCTCGTTCATCCAACAATCTTGAGGACCTCCTCGATCGATTGGCAGGGGCTACGACTCCGCTTCAACAAGATGTGAGTGAGCCCAAGGAATTCCTCAATTCGAGTAGTGATGAAGCCAGTACGCAACCTGTTACAACACGCCCCGAACCTCCTGTTGCGTACCCTGCGGTATTAATGCCGAAGAAAGGCGTATCAAGCGGTCCAGCTGTTTGGGAAGAACTCAAGGATTCTAATTCAACGACAAAACTCAACAGAGGTCTTCAAGCGGGACTCGCCAAGAAGACTCGCTACGTTCAACCAATCGATGTCATGATACCCTTTGCTGGATCAGAAGCAACTTCTGCAAATGAAGAGTACCAAGTCGAGGACGGCAAACCTACGGGAATGCTTGCACGACAAATCGCAACCGCCGTCCGCATCCAAAACTGCGTCGGTAATGTTTCAGACAGTAATTCCAACCAAGGAGCCGAACGCCCAGTGGGTATCGCTATTGTCTCGACACTCAGTGATGACGACCATGCCAAGCAAGTTTCTCGTAATGCCTTAGAACGCAAGGACGTGAAGGATGCAGTCAAGGCTGCTACGAAGAACCGTGAATCGACAAATGGCCCACTACGCCCCACTCTGACTGACGAAACAGGCAAGACGACGATGCTAACTGCCGGCGAAGGAATAACTCTCGCAGTACATCGTACAGGAAAGGTTGGTGGCGGCAAGAGCGTCACAGCATACTCCTTGACATCGCCCAGAGACTCAATCGATCGACAACTCCATCACAGTGCTTACATCAATCAGATATTGGAAGCATCTGAGCGACCAATCGTTCTTCCTCCAGTCATGTCAATTGGCGGGACCTCTTTTGATGCCTATCTCGCATGGAATGAAGCCCCTAGAGAACTATGTCCTCCTGGCTCTTTCCAATATGTTACAACGATGCCCCAGGACCGTTTACCGTATGATGTTGCAGTCGCAGCTTCTCGTAAGAAACTAGAATCAATTGCGGCACTTACGTGCATAGACTCAGGTGACACTATCAACAGCATTCCAGTTGCTTTGTTGGACATTAGTGAAGAAGCGAATGCGAAATTCGTGGAATCAGAACATGTCCGGCTGGCAATGGAATCCTATGCAGGCCTCCAACCCGCTCTTACGTTCGATCGTTCAGATGTTGTTGTCAAATTACAAGAACAGTCCAAAGCCATCGGGAAGGGTTGCAATGAAGCCAAACTCTTCATTACCGACGAGCAACATCCACGTGGTGGAGAACGTGTCAAAATTCAGCACAGGGACGTTTACCTTAGCCATGCAATTCAGATGAACCGTGGTAAGATGGTTCGTCTTGCTAACGGCCAGGACAACGAATCTCATGTGAAATCGGAACTCCAGCACTTGACAAAACGAGCCTTTTCGCAGGTATACGGTCGCGGTGTTGGTGAGATTATGCTCAGCGACAACCCATTGCACCGTCAAAAGATCAAGATGGCACAAATCATCGTGTACCTACCAGATGACCTTGAAATTGGAAAGCGCTCGACAAGCCTTCGACGACTTCAAAACACCCTTTCACAAGGGCTATCTAACGTACTTGGAGTAGAGTACACTCTGCCACAGTTTGCCACAATTTACCGTGTCCCAATGACGAAGGACGAACAACCGATTATCGCTGTTCGCTTGATGACGCATACCAAGGACATCGTAGACTTGCTTACAGCTGACACTCCAGAGTTCTTCGAACGTATTCTAACAGGGATCTCCATTCAGGAAAAGCGAGAAAATAAGCGTGGCCGAACCAAGATGCTCGAGAACAAGATATGGCATGCCGAAATCAACTCTCTAGAATCACCCCGGCATCGCGGGATCCCATTCTTCAAGAAATGGGCTGCTATTCTAAAGACGCTTGTTAAGCGTGCTTACCAAAAGGGCTGGCAACCAGAACGCAAGGACGCATGGGGTAACGGTCCAAGGAACGTTTGAGGTGATTCAATGGAAGAAGCATACGACGAAATCGACGAGTTCGAGTACATTGAACCTCCTGTAGAACAGATCAAGACCGTCTCTGAAGTAGAGGCTACATACCTTACCACAGTAAGCCAGAACCTTACAATGTGGGGAGCATGGCTTGCTAAGAATCTCGATCTACTTGCACAGTTTGAGCAGTGGGAACCAGTAGCAGACGATACCATCGTAGCTGCTGGATACGCTCTAAAGAAAGCGATACGAGAGAAGGCGGAAGATGCCCTCAACCATGCCCACGACCTCTGGTGCGTGAAAGCTTGGATTGCAGGTCAATCCAACCCACTCATCAACGAACTTGACATGGTTCATGGCATCCGCTCTGACGTAGTTGCGCACACAATGCCTCGATTGACGCGCATCTGTGAAATCGATAATCACCCATACCTCAGCGACCATCAAACGGTTGCTTTTGACCGTGAAGGTTGGAAGGAAGCCTTCAGTCAGAGCAGCTGGGGCCGCAGCATGACGAAGGCTCAAACACTTCCAGACAAGCAGGAGCAGATAAAACTCGATACGAGCGACATCACCTGGTTGCCAAGTGATGAGGTCTACGCTGAAGAAGTACGTCACATCATGGATGCAAGACTCGAATCACTTGGAAACTTCCAGCGTCGCAAGATGATCGAGATGCTCGAAGACATCGTCCTTAGCAGCCCATTCTATCAGTTCACGTTGATGCACAGCCAGGTCAAAGGTGTTCTTACTGACCGACGAGCAGTACACGTCAAGGATTTGGCGTGATGACGTATGTCAAACGACCTTGAGGTCCTCTTCACGGTCCATTTTGTGACATTCTTGTTGACAGAGATTCTGATACTTGTACCGTTCTTCGGCTGGTATCTGATTCGGTTTGCTCCAGCGAAAGCGTACTTCCTGAATGCGAAGTACGAGCAGTTTCTTCAGGAAGTTGCCAAGAATTATGTCCTCGCAGCACCGTGTGAAGCTGGAGCTTGCTTGTATCTGTTACAACAACGATCATCAGCTGGTGAATACGCCAACCTCAAGGAACTCCGAACTGCAGCACTTGTTCGGTCAATCGCTACAATTCTTGCAGGGCTTCTTCCTCCGATTGCTCTGTTTGTTTAGGGAAAAGATAATGCCATCTCATTAATGGCTCATTATCATGCCAGAATGTGAAGAGTGCGATAATGAAGCATCATGCGACGAATGTAACTGCTGTGATGAATGCTGTAAATGTAATTCACATATGGAGCGTACGAAGTCTACTCGCCACAGAACGAAGTCCACACGATAATTACTTCCAATTAGGACTATCGTTTGGTGGGAACTGTGACCAGATTTTTGAGTCTGTGTAAAACCCATTATCTTCGAACCATTTGTTAGGTCGTTCTTCTATTTCAGCAATTGTTTCCAGATGTATTCTGAAGTATTTTTCTGCTTTCTTGAATTGTTTGATTGCTTCAGGAGCGCCATCTAAGGATAGTAATTTTCCGTATTGCATATGTGCAATACCAAAGTTGTTGTATAGGTCAGACAGGCCTTTGATATCGGTGATCTCTTCAGACAGGGATTTGGCTTGCTCAAGTTCGTTAATTGCTTCATCAAAACAATCCAATTTCCGGTATAAATCTGCACTCACATTAAGCGCAGTAGCCCATTTAAGATACCACTTTTTATCGTTAAGCGTCTTGAGAATGTCAAGTGCAATTTGTATATTCTCTCTTGCTTCGGGATAATGTTCTTGCTCGATTCGGATATCTGCGCGGTTGATGTGTACATCTGCAACTCCAACTTCTTGGCCTAATGCGGTGTAGATATCCAGGCATTTGTCGAACTTTGCTTCCGCATCTAAAAATCGTTTTCGTTCATTGGCAATTAAAGCGAGATTCATCAATGAATCAACCTCGCCTTCTTTATCTTCAATCTGACAATACAAGTCCATCGCTTCTTCGTAGTACTCTTTGGCTTTATCAAATCGTTCTTGTTCAAAGTAACAAGTACCAAGATCGTTTAGTGCATCAGCGCAGAATAGGTATTCATTTGCTTCTTTAGAAGCGTCTACAACCAATTTCAATCGTTCAATCGATTTTGACCAAGAACCGCTTTGGCGTTCAAGTTCCGCTATTTCGAGTGCTTGCTTGAACTCCGCTCTGATAACTTTGTTTGATTGCTGAACATTAATTAGTTCCTTTTTTTTTCTCCATAATATATCCACTCTTGAGGACTGATTTGAGTAGTGAACCTCTTCAATTTCTTTGCCTAACGTACATATTTCTTGCAATAGCTCCTTGTAAGCATCAATAGTTTCAGTCTTAACTGTGGTCGAAGTTCTTAATTCTCTAAGACCTTCCTTAACCAAAAAATCAAAACAAAGATGAACATCATGTAGATTCAATTCACTCAGATTGTCCCAACGGACAATTGCGCTATGAAAAGAGGACTCAAGGAATTTAAAGTGGTGTTCTAGCACCCCATTTCGTAAGTATAATTTCTTATTTATTGATGCACTTTTGTTGTAAAATTCAACCGAATTTTCGAAGTCCTTTTCGCTTTTGTAACAAGCGGCGATGTAGTGATATAAATCCCAAAATTCTTCTTCCCTTGATTCAAGTTCAAGTGCTTGTTCAAAATTTGAAAGTGCGTTTATACAATCTTTTTCATTCAGGAAGTATTTGCCTAGATTACACAACGCAGTGGCTTTTATCGTAGGTTCAATAGCAAAATCTCTCGACCTCATAAAAAAATCATACGCCAACTGGGGATTTTCATTTCCATGCATCAGTCCGTTTAAATTTTCTAACATAGCGAGATTGTCGTCTTCTAAATCATCCTTATTATCGGTTTTATTGAATATCGAGACCATCATATCCAAGGTAGTGTGTTCACCATTTTCTGCCAACAGTATCATAAATGGATAAGAATGACAGAAAAAATGATTAAGATTCCATTGCATATTTTTCATTTCATCAAAGAAACCCTTCAACCTTTGAACAATTATTCTTGATTCGTTTTTTCTATCAAGGGCGTAGTATATTACGCCCTTCTGATTTAGTAATAGCCATAATTTCCCTCTATTACGATCGTTTTTTGGAAGCGAACGTTCTACTACTTCAATAAAATCGAGGGCAGTTTGGTACATTCCTATCGACATCTCATAAGATACGAGATACATCCTACTAGCAAGAAACATGTTTGGATATTCTGGCGAAATGTTGACTAATTCAGAAGATAGTGATTGAGATTCTTGTTGTAGAGAAGAGATATAAAAAACAGCTAATTTACTAGAGTAGAGATAGCCGAAGTCTCCCGACTTTGAAGAAAGTTCTTCCCCAAGAAGTTGCAGTCTCTGATAATGATGTTGTACGTTCTTATGCCTACCAAATGTAATAATGAACAACAGAGAGAAGAATTCCATTTCCTCATTGTTTTCACTTTCTGAATAAATGAACTCTTCGCAGTATTCAACCTTAGAAGCAGAATTAGTCTTTCTCCACATGTTTTTTACATGTATTTGAAATGATTTGTCTGTGATCACGCCGGCATATGGTTCAATATATTCATGCTCAGTAAACAGATTGTATTGAGAATCGATAAATTTAGGGATGCTATTCGTTGAAATATCTTGCATATTTTCTTTTATGAAACCTACCCACTCCTCCTTCTCATCACTAGAAACCCACCTTTCATCTGTTTCGTTTATTGATTTAATGCATCGATCCAAGTATTCTTTGCCCATCTTAAACTCCTTAGCCGCATTAGCATTTAACCCAAGATTACGTAGAGCCTTAGAAACCTCTCGGGCATCGCCGTCTGAAATTTGTAATAACATCTTTTCTCTGTAGTCCAGACATTCGAGTTCAAGCCTCTCTGCAATCTCATGGTTACCACTGTAAGAGTATGCTATCGCTGCACACATTCGATAGTTGTCCATTTTATCATCGTCACCATCGACCATTTCTTTATGCCACAGCATATCGAAAACTCTTGAAGATTCTATGTAATCCTCTCTTTCAAAACATAACCATGCCCATTCTCTGAGGAGCTTGGAATATTGGAAAAGGATATTTTCTGTAGTGTCGTTTGAGGGAAATTTCTCAACGAGGGATATGTTGAACTCTTCTTCTCCACCATGGTAGAAAGAGAAAGCCTTTTTGAGATATGTTTCTGCAATATCGTACTCTTTCTTTATTCGATATACCCAAGATGTGTAAGTCCAGTTTTCCATCAAAAGGTTCTGCTGTCGTTCATTTAGAGAGTTGTATGGGATTTCTCTATTGTTGTCAGTGAGACATTGAATCGACCTGCTAAACCACTCGAGGCCGACCTCATTGCACTCCGGATTAGTTGCTATAAGAAGACGACCAACCCAATAATAAAGAAGCCCTTTTTCTGTTTTAGTTCCTGTTTTTTCAATAACAGAATGAGCACTAAGGCACACATTCCACGCTTCATCAAATTTCTCTTGGTTTGCAAGATCCATAGATTTTTGAAACAACTCCTTTGCCTCAGAATCACCATCTTCTGGATATTTCATGACACTTTCTTCTGGCGTGGGAGGGTCTCTCCCTTCTTCATCAACTATCTTTTTTGAATTCGGCTCTGGATAAAGTAATTCCGTTACAACTCGAACAAATTCATCAAACTGCTTATTTTCAAAGAACGGATTCCCCTCAGTGTTTTTCTCTTTCCAATACAAGGCCCAATCCCATGCGTAAACTAGAATTTGAATTTTGAAGGAATCATCCCAGTGTTCTTTCCACTTCTTTCCATTCGGCTTTGACACCAACATTTTGTTAAATGCCTCGAGGTATATTTTGACGATATCCTCAATCCAATCTGAAGGCAAATCCTCTCTTGGATACTGGATAATTGCGGTAAGCAAGCGGCCAATTGACGCTAGGAGATTTAACCCCCCGTCATCCATAATAGGTTTTGTACTCTTTTTCACACTGAAAATACGTGACGATAAGTCTCCACCAACCGTCTGTATTTTTAGAGGGGCGTCATCAACAATCTTCGCGATGAGTGCGTCTTCGAAGTCAATAATAAAAACGTCATTTTCTTCAGAATTTACAAGGAAATTACCGCCCCATTCATCTGCATGAATGACATAATATTCGTCGGCATCGCTTTTTTGTATAGGTTTCACTTTAGCACGCAAAGCTTTCCATTCATGTTTCTCTGCGATTAAACTTTCAAAGCATCTATTTTCAACTGTAATTAATCGGGGGAGTGTTGATTTCAGATTAGATGAGTTCATGTTGTATGATGCATGATCCAATTTTCTCAAGTAGACTTTCGCCAGATTTGTAAATAATACATCAATAGCAGATTTAGGCAAACTTTCTTGCTTCAAGAGTTCCGTAAAATGGACATCAAGAGTTCTGCATTCTTCAGTTTCTTGAATTTCTAATATCATAATATTTTGATATTCGGGGTTAACGTCTGCTTCTTTGTATTCTGATGTATATTGTGATGTGTGCCCCAATTTCGCAGCAATGTTGTATTTCTCGATTCGATTATTATCGTCTTTCTTACTATTGCCTCGATTGTAAATATAGGCATATTTTTGGGTTAATTCCCCTATATTGCCAACTACGATTTTCGGCCCCCACTCTGATTTTACACCTTTCCATGTAATCTTCTGGATTTTCGGGTTATCTGCTCCTTTATCCAATAAAAGTTCTGAAGCATAGCATAATTGAGCCTTTGAGATATCACCCTTGCTTCTCCCAATATCCAACTCGTCTAATTGATCCCTCATAGCTTTCTGGTAATCATTAACATCAAAAACTTGAGAATTAAGGATACTTGTTTCAATTTCCCAATCCTCACTCAAAAAATCATTCAATCGTTCATTGTCGTCGATCAATAAGAATGCTTTTGCAATGCGTAGATGAGATCGATCTATTGCAGAATTAAATGAATTAGTTTGATCGTTTAACATATTCAGAAAATAAGTCCTCAAGGCCTCAAATGAATCGAGTTCTTCGGCTTTTCCTTCTTCGAATTCGATTGGGTTTATGCCTTTTGAAAAAAGGGCTTCATCTTTCCCAGACCACTTCTTATGATGCCAGATACGACGAACATCATCAACTGTCCAACGCTTAATTTGGTCGATAATCTCGATCAAACTAAGCGTCATTCAATCACTCCTTATTTCCTTCGAAGTGGGGGTTCAATAAAACACCATATGCTCTTCTGGTATGATGTACTTCGTTGGAAAGAATACCAAAGTTTGACGTATCGATAACGCGTTTGAGCAACGTCGCAAAGGTTCTCGCTCCAACTTGTTCCTCAGTGCCTGCGAATCTTCGAGAATTGATACCGTATTCTGTGTCTATGTTTGCGTATTGATATGGCTCATTATCGCCACGAATGAGCCATTGATCGATCGAGACAACAACACCAGGCAGTGCTTCTTTTTGTTTAAACAAATCCTCCAACTCTTGTATGCTTGTGTTCATTGAAACAATCGGTAGTTTTCCCTTTTGATTATCCCAATCTCTTTCATCATGCCAAAGCCAACATTCTGTCGTGTTGCTTCTGCTAAGGGATGAATCATTGCGTTGCAAAATAGGCAACTGTCTTCCGTCTGAACCATGGGGCTCATCGAGCCAAATGGTTCTAATTGAATCATCAGCCATTATATCCCACAGAAGCGTATCTTGATCATCGTGTCGTTCACCTGCGATTCCAAAGCGATCCTGTTGTTTCTTCTTACCTTTCTTATCTATTTCACGCAATTTCAAGGCAAGGACGCGCTTCATGAGATCAATCCAAAGATTCTGCACAGTCAAGGAAGGAGGATGGGTTCCTCCGAAAAATCTGTTTGGCGTTCCGTCGTTGGGGGTTGAACCATCCGAGCGAAGCGTCAGTGGAAACATCCCTGCTTTCAAAATCGTTGCAAATGAAATGGTTACTTCATATTCTGAGTAATTCAGCCGTTGTTCGCATGAAAAAGGCATTCTGTGTGAGCCTCTCATATTTATCACACTTAGTGCGTGTTGTCTGTGTTCATTATCCCACGATTCCCAGAGTGTATCTGCTTGTTTTTGGGTTACAAGACCACTACCTTCCCAATCAGGTTTGTTGTAGACGTTTCCGTACGTGTAGTAGTGTGTGAGGAACTCTTTGAGCTCTTTTTTTCTGTTGTTTTTGTCCTCATTCCCTCTGCCACCTGCCGTGTACAACTTACTGAGACCGATATCGTTGTATGTAATTTTAACATATGGAACAACAGTTTTTGTCTCGCTTAGGCTTTCCACACTGCACGGCTGTCCAGGATCTTTTCCACACGTTTCACATCCGTCAGTAAGCATACGGAAGTACGCAAATCGATGATGGTTCAATAATGCACTTCCATTGAATGGATATTTTCTTTTTTGCGAAATCGACTTCAATGCGACTAAAGATTCTAATTCCTCTCGAACACTATCTGGCTCGGTGGCTGGGTCAACGCCCTGACTTTTCTTCAGTTTAGGGATGAATGATTTATCGAGGGCTATATTGTACCACCCCTTCGTTAATCCAACATTAGCAAGATAATTTGCCGAATCCTTGATGTGAAAATATGAGCTGAACTCATCGTCATCGTTTACTAAATCAGTCAAATCAGGCGTTGCTTCAAAGAATCTGAGGATTGGAAATGGGACATCGCCTTTAGATTCATCTCCCCCAATGACCTCTGACTTTAGATTATTGATTGCCATTTCATACTGCTTTTGGAATTCGAAGCCGTGTGGATGGTCTCTTTCGCTTGCTCTTTTCATGAGGAATAGTTGTTTGTTGTAGTCAAATATTTGTGCTGCAACCCCTCTTTTTGGCTGCTTGTATCGGACGATTCCGCCCATCCCATGACTTTCTTTTTTCTGCTTCTGGCTGACCCAATACGTTGTGTTTCGATTTAGTACGACTCTGTGTCCTGGCTTTTTCCATCGGATTGGATGGCGTAGGAGTCTCCCATTCGGGTTGTAAGGAAGTTCACCATTTCTGGAAGCGAACAGCGGGATGCTTCCAATTCCTTTACTTGCCACTTCATTCTCAAATACCAAGTCGAAGATGGTGTTCTGTCCGATTCGAGCTTCCAATTGGTTTTGTTCATAAATGACATCAAGATATGAGTTAGGGTGCAATGCCATGGGCATATGGGTTCTAAAACTGTATGCGGCCATCACTAATACCCCATTTGATGTTTAACGTATAACTTCCACCAATTCAAAGCATCGGTGCAGGTCTCAAACGTATTGACGATAGTTCCGTAAGTTGAGCCTCTGAAGCATTTTACTGCACCTTCCAGGATGTGTGCGGAGTTGTCGATGACAATGATACTGCTTGGGTTGAGCGCATTAACAATAGTAGCAAAGGCCGATGTCTTGTATTCAATAGTTTTCGGCGTTTCAGGATGCGGTTTGCATACAAGGCGGGCGCAACTAACCCATAAGCCACGGCGACGAAGATCTTGCTCGGTTTCGTGGTGATGCTTGCTATCTCGAGCTGTAACATAAAACACGTAGATATTTCTTGTAACTCCATGAGCACGTTTTATTGCATCAATCATTTCGATTGCATCCTCCATTGTAACGTCGGTGTGGAACAACTCGGGATTACAAAACGCTTCAAGGAATTGCTGTTTTCCCATTGGATAGGTTCTTTTTGGATCACCGTATTCTCCAATGACGAACCCTCGCTCTGCCATTATTTTCTCACGTTGGGTTCCATCAGTTAGTGTTCCATCGATGTCGATGAAGAACACGATTGGCTGGGTAAGCCCGCTGTTCTTCTGTTTTGCTTGTAAAGTATGCTTTTGCATGTATTGTATATGGTTGGTGAAAGTAGATACGGCCTAATTTTGCAATTGCAAAATAATCCGACATATATGAGATTATTATCAGTCCGTTTGCACCAAGAGTGCATGAGTACCCCCGCAAGGGGGCTTTGTCCGGGAGCCTACGAGGCTTCTGGATTTATTTTGCCGGAAAGGAAGCTACAATCCGGCCCGAGTATCTGGCTAACCAGGTAGCAAAACCAGCACTGCTCGGATTTAAGAATAGGCGCGGACGGGCGCCAGGAGATACAGAGGCCGTCTTTCCTCTCTCCTACTATTCACCTCTCATTCTATCAAAACAGAAGGGTCTTCATTATGAACAAACAATCAAGAAATCGAGCACGAAAGGATTCGCCGCGTATCATTGGAACGTACTCAGAGCGGATCCGCCTTCTTCAACTCACTCAACGCGTGTGGGAGCTTCTTCCACGGCTTCATCCAGAACTCAACTTCGATCATGAAGCGTTCGCACACATCACCGTAGGCTTTCTTCGCGAGAAAAGGCAATCCTCTTCAAGACTCATGGGGCTTTGCAGCTTTTCAAATCCAAAGCGCGGGAATGCTGTGAAACACAGTGAACGTCACGGCATTCATCGTATCCTCATTCAACGTCGTCTCGTTTTTGAAGACCCAGGCGAATGCATCCGCACGATTCATCACGAGTTCGTCCATGCGATGCTGAAGGACTTTGAAAACCCACACGGTGATCGGTTTTGGGAACATGAAGGACGAATCCTGCCGTTCATCTCCCAACTTATCATGCAATGAATTTCAGAACTCTTCGAGCAATCGATTGTTCATCAAATCCCCAACAACAATGGCAATTGCTGCTATCAATATTGGCAAGAAGAGCGGACTTGCCGAACCAACGAGTGTGTATAGGACGAGTACAAGCAACGTATTGGTGATGATTAGTAAGCCAGAAGCCTCGTGGATATCAGGTTCATTGACGACAGATAACAATGGAATTAATATCAAGGGTGAAACAATACTGAACGTAATGAAGTAGAGGCCTGTTGAGGTCGTAGCAGCACTTGCAACAATCAAGACAATTCCGCCAAAAAAGATCAGCGGTGAACTTAGGATAACAACTCCAAGAAGGAAAACCATTCCTATCGACCCAATTCCTATCATAAAGCGTTCCATGATTGCTAAGAATGGTGAAAATGGGATCAATAGAAACCCAACTATGAGCAGGAAAGCAGTGTTTTCAATCATTCAATCACCTTCTCAGATTTTTCCTTTTTTCTTCGCTCGAATTCCTCAAACACTTTTTGCCGAATTTCTCGATTAAACTTGAAAGAATTAACGCCATCAATCACTGTATCAATATACATGATTATGCCCAACAAAATCCAGTTGGCAATAAGAAGGCAAAGCCATACCAGGAACAAAACCCCTATTGTCTGTCCTAAGAAGCCTAACGAAATCACGACAATCCCTCCGAAAAGACTGATTGTATTCTTTGCGATAGGTTGGGCTTGGGTTTGTAGGTAGGGCCGAAGTATCTCAATCGAACAACGCCGATGAATACCAATCCAATGAGGCCGAATGCTGCTGCGTTTGAAATTATGAGTGATAGAGAATCAATAAGAAGGCCATACACGACCCACAGTGCCAGGGTCGTCAGAATGGATGCGAGTGTAAGCAATGAGATCCCTTCATGCTCACCTTTGTACCATACGCGAATGATTTGCGGAATCCATGCAATCAACCCTAAGATGCCTGCTGTGAAACCGACGGCTTCAACCATGAAGTTCGACGTCATCCTTCTCGCCACCCGTGGCCACAGATTTGACACTCAAGAAATGCAACTTCAGGTTCATCGGTCTGATCCATTTGTCGCAATTCACACGTTGACTCATTACCATGACATTCAGGGCAAAAGTAAGCATCAGTCGTTGGCAACTTGAGCTTCATAATCACATCATAAGTTCTCTTTTCAGGTTCTCCAGTGGAGGTTTTCAACTCGGAAAGACTAACGTATTCTCCAGTTATCAATTCTATTTTCTTAGTTTCATTGTCAATGTTATCACATCGATCACACTTGAGGCTTCCATTAGGGAGAAAATATCCGAGTGCTCCACATACTGAACAAAACATCAAATCCACTCCTTAAGTTGAACGACTTTTGTTAGAATGAGTTGCAAAGCATCGATGACTTGTTTAACAGAAAGAGGTGGTTCTTTCACTTCTTCACCCTTAGAACTCTTGTCGACGACATTGATTAAATCACAAGTTTGTTGATCTGTTTTGTGTGTAGTCATATAGGAGATGGTTAATTCTCTGACTGGAGCAATCTTGTGGTGAAGGTTTTTTTCCATCACATATTGTCGGCCCGCTCTGATGTGTGTTAGCGGGGATTCAATGACTCCCACCATTCGATTAAATGTTATAGTGTACGGGCCATCAAGGCGCTCGTAAATGTGTAATCGATGTGAATTTCCTTCAACAACCTGGTACAAGTACATCGGTAACGCACCACATAGAATTTTGGAATCAAAGCTCCAACGGTGGTTGTGGATATTCTCGTCGGCGGTTGCTCCAACTTTGTACACATGTAAGCGGAACTTCTCCCCGTCCTTCGCCTTAAGCGTTAACTTGAGGAAGCCATTTTGATGCTTGTATGAATCCTTGGCAATAGTCTGGATGGCATCGGTGGAGCATAGCGCATCTTGGATTGCACATTCGATTTCATTGATCTCTCCAATTGAGAGTTCGGTAGTCTTCAGTTCTGTTGCGTTTTTTACTAACACATTCCATGGGAGTATAGTCCACTAACTATAGAGGAAAATTGCAATTGCAAAATAGCAAGCAGTTAAGTGATTTTTTAGAAATTATGGTGCAGAGGGCAGGATTCGAACCTGCGAACCGATACGGACTGGGACCTCATCCCAGCGCCTTTGACCAAGCTGGGCGACCCCTGCAGCAATCTAAACGGCTACACTCGCGTATATCAACACACTCATTGCTTCTTCAG
>JABGWN010000209.1 GCA_018645535.1 Methanobacteriota archaeon | reverse complement strand
TCATCCTTTGGCAGCCACAGGAACTCGCCTAACACTTACGCTCGCTCATCAATTGAAGCGCTCTGGTGGTAAATACGGAATTGCTACAGCATGTATTGGCGGTGGACAAGGTATTGCTCTTGTCATCGAATCTCTTTGAGATTATTCAACTTCCTTAGACAGAAATTTTCTTCTTGCATGCAGGACATGTTGCAGTTCCGCTTGTTCCAGCCTTCACATTGAAATGCGCTGAACAGTATGGACATTCTAAGAGAACCTTGTCTCCATTTTGAGACGGCTGAGCTTTCTGTGTTGCCCTGTGACGCACTGCTGGTTGGCTCGTTAAGTGATTTGCTTGATAATTGGTTGAGGCATCGAAAGGCCAACCTGGCTTTAGATCATTGAATCCAGCAAGCAATGGTAATCCCACCATTATCGAACAGAAAAATGAACACATGAGTGACCAAGATATCGGTAGGGTGCCATCGAGTCCAACAGAGAGTGGGCTCCATTCATCATGATACATAATGGAAAGACTCCCTGAGATGATGAGTGTTGCTAATGTCAAAAACATGCCATTTCTATAGCCAAGTAACGTAAAAACGCCTCCAATGATGTAAAGAAATCCTATTCCCCATGCGAGAATTGATTCGAAAAGAAAGACCTGTTCATCAAAGGCTGAAAAAAACATGGCCATTCCGATTCGAAATACTCCGTATATTATGATGAACGATCCTATTGTTTGCGCAAGAGCTTCACCACCACTGGTTCCTCGGATGTGGATTATTTGTTGAGGAGCTTGCATGTATTGCTGTTGATATTGAGGTTGAGTCCGTTGTTGGGGATATGGTTGAGATCCTTCATCATCCTCCAAAAGCCGAATAATAACTTCGTTTTTATCTCCGCTGACCCTCAATCCTCGTTCTCTGCATAGAGTTTTCAACTGAACAACAGTAAGACTTTCGTAATCCATGGCTAACTCTTAAAAATAACTCTACTTGAAGGCATACCCTGCAATGAAACTATGAAGTTGTGTATTCATCTGAAGTGTAGGTAATAAGAGGCGTTTATAATTGCAGCAAAAGTGACCCATGCGATGTAAGGCCAAACAAGTTTGGAAGCGCTCGGTAATGGTTTGAATGTTAGGTAAGCATAGAGGATCGAGAAAACGATCATCAAAACAATCATGATTAATGAAGTGAGGTACTCTGCCGAATTGAATACGCTTGGCCAGAGTAAATTCAATGTAAGTTGAGCGAAGAAAAAGAAAACTATTGTGTTGAACTTTTCTAATTTATCGCGATTCATTAGCGTGTAATATATGCTGATAGCAAGCGTTGAATACAGCACTGCCCATATTGGTGCAACTATCCAGCCTGGAGGTTGGAAGAAAGGTTCGTATTCAGAGTCAAATGTCAACAGGACCCCTTCCTTCGGTAACGGTATCCGTTGTAATATGAATTCAACATGCGTCGAATGCTTCGATAATATATTGTGTTAAAGGGCTTGTCCAAGCGAGTTCACTAATTCCATCATTACCTTGTAATGCATACGCCCGAATAACATCGCGAACTCTGACGTTGCCATCTGCAGATCGTGCTAGAATCGTTGCACCTTTCACTGCTTTCCCAGTACCATGCGGGTCATAGATTGTATCCAACGCGTCTGAGAGGAACCAGTCTGCTTTACCGCCTGGTTCGCCTTCATAGGTCTTCTTTGGTCGCTTTGAACCGAACATTCCACTTGATTTTGGTTTATTCTTTTTAGGAGCCTTCTTTGCAGGGGCAGACTTTTTGGTTGTTTCTGCCTTTTTGCCGCCATCCGACTTTGCCTTCGTAGACGCTGGTTGTTCTTTTTCAAGTTCAGCTCGAACTTCTGCTTCAATCTTCTCACGAAGAGAATCAACATTTGTGTCTGCTGTCGATTTTGCAGCCCTAGCTACAGCATCATCTCTTTCGTCTTTGAGCGCTTGAATGACATTGACGTAATGACTTGCAACTTCGATAAGAGAAGTCTCCATCGCCGCTTCCATTTGCATTGAGACAACATCTGAGGATGATTCTCTCCACTTACGCCATTGAAGCATTGTATTGGCATGGATGTCCGAGCCACACTTTGGACAGAAACTACGCTTTGGAGGTTTGAGAACAGGAATCGCTCGCATTGCGTCAGGATCAATTCCTTCATGCTCTCCACTTGCAACATCGTGAATGTGCGTGGATGCATCCATTCCATGTGTCATGGCTTCACGGAACAATCCTTCAGACATATCCAATGTACCTGCTTGAATCATATCCCAGCCGCTTGTCCCTCTGACAACCGCTCGTACAGCAGCGTTAGCAGCAGGAGATTGACCCCAGTCGTGGTCTTTCTTTTGTGCAAGATCATTATTGCTGCCTTCGAAGGCTTGGCCAATGTCAATGTTTGATCCATCGTCAGCAGCAGCAGCAATTCCCATTGTGATTGGATTGGCACCTTCCTCTACTCGAGCAATCATGTCAAACTTCTCAGCCATTGAGAGGTCTTGACGGTGTCGAATGACCTCCTTAAGTTGGTTTAAATCGTGCCCAGTGGATGTAATTGGTCCTTGGGCGAGAAGGTCATGTCCACAGGATAAGCAAAACTTTGCAGCAGCCTCTACACCGACCTCGCATGTCGGACAATAGACGCCTGCCATGTTCATCAGGAGGGTACGACCTCTTTTGAATTCTTAGGGTCGAACGTTTCAAAATAACTGGTTCTTTGAGAGTTTCCTCAAAGGCATTGGTTGAGTAAGGAAAGAATCGTTTCACGTTCCAACTCAGAAAAAATTGCAGGCAGACGTGGTCCCTTTTCGATTCCCATGATGCAGAGATACAATGTGCGATACGCTACACGAGGCGATAATTCTATTGATTTTGCTGAGTTCGAAATAGCTGCTTGAATTCCCGATCCTGTCCACTCACATGTCATGAACTGTTCAATGATTTGAGGCAATATCGTGTGTTCGTCATCGCCTAATAGCGCTAATGCATCATGATTTGGAGTATCTAAGATGGTAATGCGTAACTCTTCAGGGAAATGCCTCGATGCAATCCATGTGCGCATTCTTTGCAGCCGGTCTATCATTGATGGTGATGCTTGACCTTGAATTCCGATTGATGCCCATACATCGTTATCATTGGATTTTGTTTGAGCGAGAAGGGCCAAATGTCGGAATGTAACTTGAGAAGCTTCATTTGGGGCTGAAACACTCGATAGTTCAACAGCAATCTGAGCATCTTCTACAGCGACTCTTTTTCTACGACTCAAATCCTCATTAGCAAGTTCTATAGAGAAATCTCTTGAAGCAGTTCGTTCGAATTCATCTGCTAGTGTGACAAGGCCCATTCCCGTATCAAATTCTATTGCTTTGTTTGGCTTAGTTGAAGCAATCAGGTATCGTAGGATTTCAGGAGGGACGAGAGAGAGGGCTTCTAATGGCCCGATTGTATTGCCTGTTGAAGAAGACATTGCTCCTTGTCCACGTAGACTAATCCATTCATATGTTAGGTCGACTGGTGCTTGTTTTCCAAACAGTTCAATAATCTCTTTTCCAGTATCATATGAGCCACCTGAAGCACCATGGTCCTTGCCAAATGGTTCCATCGTGACTCCAATCCATGCCCACTTAGCAGGCCAATCAATTCGCCATGGAAGTTTTCCTTCACCTTTAGTGACGTCACTTCTTCCAGATTGACCGTTCGAATCTATCCATTCCACATAGGGGTCATTCCAACCCGTGATTGTAATTCCGTCAATGGATCCTGTCGAATCGATTGGATTCCATGGGAACCACTCATCAGAGAGTTCTCTTCCAGAAACACGCTCGATAATCTCTCTAATCTCTGCTGCTTTGTTGCAAGCGATACGGGCTACTTCTGAGAACATTCCAGATGCATAGGATTCAAAATTGTCTATGAATCTTGGGCGTACATCGATTTGATCTAAAGCTTCCTTGAATGGTTCAAGAAAATGATCAGCATATGAAATTCCACTGGAAAATCGTTCATAGTCAGGTTTTCCTTCTGGCGTTGGAGGTGGAATTTGTTTCAGTTGGTGACCAATATAGGCTTCATAGTCATCAGTAAGGAACGAATAGACCTTGCGTAAAGGGTCTGCGCTATCGACAATAAATACAAATTCTACATCGAGTCCTGCTTTCAGAGCAGCCTTGGTGAGCATGTCACCTGTCAGGATTTCGCGTAAGTGCCCAATGTGGAATTCTCCACTCGGTGTAATTCCAGTAGAGATGATATGCTTTTTACCACGTTCTGCAAGTCGCTTGGCTGCGACATCGGACCAATGCATCTTTTCAACTCCAATCAAACAGGAACAGCACGGATTAACCCACGCAAAGGGACATTATCAATTTCGTTTCGAACAGTTTTATTGACAAGTACAAGGGCAAGAACCACTTCTCCACCAGCAGCTCTGATTGCAGCAATAGTCTGGCTCATTGTGACGCCACTCGACAATACGTCGTCGATAATAACGACCTTCTTGCCGCCTCCAACTTGACCGTATTTACTTGACAAGGCGCCTGCTCCAGGTTCTCCATCGACATTTCGGTGTATTGCAACTTCAACATCGAGAGCCTGTGCGACTTCATGAGCAAATGCGATTCCATTAATCGAAATCCCAACGACGATCTCAGCTTCATCGAATTCTTCGAGCACCACATCGGCCATGATGTTGCCAATAGCGGTGATACGGGCTGGTCTGACTCCGATTGTACGCCATCCGATTTGTACATCTGTTGGACGTCGCTCAGTATTTGTTCCAGTTAAGAGCCATGCAATTGTATCTTGTGAGAGGGACAATTCATCAGCAATTTGTTGTGAATTCAAACCATCCTTACGAAGGTTTGTAGCGATTGTTTTCAACTCTTCAATACTCGAGACCATTGTAATCAATTCCCTCCAGAAGGCCACCCTCCATGAAGTCTTTGCCCATTTTTGACCCAAAGCCTTGAAGAGAAAGGGGTGTCAGGAGGGACCATGAGCGACTTTGACTATGAATCTCTTCTCAAGCGAGCACGTGAGAACATTCCAGAGGATATCTCCTCTCGGGCTCGATGGAGGCTCCCTGAGCCACAAATTATGATTGAAGGTTCGAATACGATTCTACGTAATTTCACAGAAGTCGTCGGAATGATGGACCGTGATGATAATCACGTTTACCAATACATTCTGAATGAATTAGGTACATCTGGATCGAGAGATGGTCCACGTGCTCGATTTAAGGGGCGCATTCCTCCAAAGCGATTGAAGAAAGCAATCGTTGGGTACGTAAATACTTACATCAAGTGCAGCCAATGCTCAGCTCCAGATACAGTCTTTGTAAAACAAGATCGTACAACGCTCTTGAAGTGCCAAGCATGCGGTGCTACAAGGCCAGTGAAACTTTGATTATTCAGATTCAAGTTTCATCAAATTGACAGTACTCACTGTGCCATCTTTCAAATGCTGAATGATTGATGTGATATCCATTTTATTGGATAATTGATACCAAGTTCCTTCAGGATATATTACGCAAGCGATTCCATTTTCGCAGAAATCAAGGCACCCTGACTTTTGAACTCGAATCGAAGTAAGCCCTTCCTCTCGGACTGCTTGTTTGATACGTGGTAATAATTCGAGGCTTCCACGGTTCTTACAACTCGGTCTGGAAGCATTTGGAGGGCGTTCATGCCCGCAAATGAACATGTGTCGATCGTACCCTGGGTCTTCTCTTCCCTTTGGATCAATAGCCACTGAATTATCC
>JABGWN010000208.1 GCA_018645535.1 Methanobacteriota archaeon | reverse complement strand
TCAACGCTGAGTTCTGGCATCGCATCTCGACAGAATTGCTCTGCGATTCGATATCCCCGGGCGATGGTGGCAGGGTGTACGCCTTGTACGACTAAATACCAAGCGTTTTGCAACCATTCAGCAGCGAGAAGGACTGTTGTTGTGGTTCCATCTCGAACGGTTTGGTCTTGCGTTGCACTGGCTGAAATCAACATGTGTGCGATTGGATGCTCGACTTTTGCAGATTCAAGGACAGTGATCCCATCATTGGTCACCATACTGCGACCTTCATCATCGACCAAGAGTTTGTCGAGACCTTTTGGACCAAGTGTTGAGCGAACTGCTCCAGCCAATGCAATTGCAGCCTGAATGTTCTTTCGAAGGGCATCTCGTCCCGTTGTTCGGTCCGTCTCCTCAAGGATAGGGACTTCGCTCATAGCCAGTCCACCTTAGACATGCACATAAGTCCGATGCTCAGTCTTCTTCATCGACAACTTCGAAGTCAGCATCAACAACATCGTCACTTTCGACGTTGATGTTTCCATCTCCTTCATTGTTTTCAGATTCAGCCATTTCAGCTGCTGCAGCCTCATAGAGTTTGGATGAGATTGCATGCATTGATTCCTCAACTTCCTTGACCTTTGCTTGAATTGTAGCTTCATCCATGGCATCGTAATCGATTGGCTTTCCTTCTCCATCTTGGACAAGGGCTTCAAGTTCGGAGAGCTTCTCACGAACTGGTTCAAGATCTGCAGCATCGAGTTTGTCCTCGTTTTCATCGAGCGTTCGGCGAGTTTGGTAGACGATTTGGTCCGCCATGTTTCGCAATTCGACCTTTGCCTTTCTGCGCTTGTCTTCTTCTGCAAAGTTCTCAGCTTCTGCAATCTTGCTCTGGATATCTTCCTCACTCAGGGACGTTTGAGATTCAATCTTGATGGAGTGCTCTTTTCCAGTACCCATGTCTTTTGCACTTACGTTGACGATACCATTTGCATCAATATCGAAGGTAACCTCAACTTGAGGGACTCCACGAGGTGCAGGTGGTATGTCTGAGAGGTGGAATTGACCAAGAGTAGTGTTATCCTTTGCGAATTCTCGTTCACCCTGAAGGACGTGAATCTCCACAGCAGGCTGGTTATCGCTTGCGGTTGAGAAGATTTCACTTCTTCGAGCAGGAATCGTAGTGTTTCGCTCGATCATTGTTGTTGTCACGCCGCCGAGAGTTTCGATACCAAGTGTGAGGGGTGTAACATCGAGAAGTAGGATGTCGGATACGCCATCATCACCAGAGATGATTCCTGCTTGAAGTGCAGCACCCATAGCAACTGCTTCATCCGGATTGATTCCTTTGTACGGTGCCTTTCCAGTTTCCTTTTCGATAGCAGTTTGTACAGCAGGGACACGGGTTGAACCGCCCACGAGGAGCACTTTGTCCACATCGCCCTTCTTCATGCCAGCATCTTTCATTGCTTGACGGGTTGGAGCCATTGTGTCTTCGATATGCTTTGCAATCAAATCCTCAAATCGTGCACGAGAGAGTGTGATATCAAGATGTTCTGGATTTCCGTCCTTCATTGTGATGAATGGAAGATTAATCTGAGATGATTGTGTTCCAGAGAGTTCGATTTTCGCTTTCTCAGCAGCTTCTTTGAGGCGACTCATTGCTTGATTATCCTTTGAGAGATCGATTCCTGTTTCTCGCTTGAATTCACTAACAAGCCATTCAATGACACGGTCATCAAAATCATCGCCACCGAGTTTATTGTTTCCAGCTGTGGCTTTTACTTCGATTTGAGGTTGGCCATCAACATTGTAGATTTCAAGAACAGACACGTCGAAAGTTCCTCCACCCAAGTCGTAGACGAGGATGGTTTGGTCATCTCCTTTGTCAGCCCCATAGGCTAGAGCTGCTGCGGTAGGTTCGTTGATGATTCGAAGAACATCCATTCCAGCAATACGGCCAGCATCTTTTGTTGCCTTTCGTTGAGCATCTGTGAAGTATGCAGGACATGTTATGACCGCTTGCTTAACTTCAACACCGAGATATGCTTCCGCATCGGCCTTCAACTTTTGAAGAATAAACGCAGAGATTTCTTGAGGTGTGTAATCGGTATCATCAATTTTGGTATTCCAGTCTGTGCCCATATGCCTCTTGACAGAGATCATGGTGCGTTCGGGGTTTGTTACCGCTTGTCGCTTCGCAGTAATTCCGATAAGTCGTTCACCGTCTTTGCTGAACGCAACTACTGAGGGGGTTGTTCTTGCGCCCTCAGCGTTTGCAATAACGATTGGTTCACCGTTTTCGATGGTTGCTACACAGCTGTTTGTTGTTCCTAAATCAATTCCAATTACTTTGCTCATATCTTCAACTCCTTTCACAGAATGGGGATTCCTCCATCATCGTCTTCAT
>JABGWN010000207.1 GCA_018645535.1 Methanobacteriota archaeon | reverse complement strand
ATCGCTTTGCAACTCCTTCAATCAGAGACTGCATCGACCATTCAGATTGACTCATTTGTTGATTCGCTAGAATATACACCAAGCACTCCTGTATCTTCAATCATTGAATCAACAACCGATTGGAGAGTTGACCCGAATGGAGAATATCGTTTGATTGCATCAAATTCGTCGTTTATTGTAGCCCTTACAGAAGATGGAAATAGTCCCCAATGGCCAGATTCATCTCCGGGAAAATCGATAGATATAGAACTAAAAACTGCTCTCGATGAAGCATGGGTAACTGAAGTTTCAGGCGTAAGTCAAGGAGCCTATATCTCACAATCCCAGCACATGCTTGCCATGCCATCACGACTTGGATTGCATGCTCAAGAAGATGCGTCCACCATTGTCTGGCCACCACGCCAACTCAATGCAGAAGGAGTACGAATCCCTCCGGCGTCAAACAAACTCGATAGCAATGCGTCAATACTTACCTGGACGCGACTCAGTGCTGCCGGAGCCCCTTCTGAATTCTCATTAAGAGCCCCGTTACTTGGAGGTATCTCGACGGTTCTTGTCGAATTTGCGTCTGGACCGAAAGGAGTATTCATGCTAGCAGATGATGAAAATGGACAAGCATCGATAGGTCAAGAAGTCTCATTTGAGGTGCGACGCTTGTATGGTCAAGATAATCTCATTCACTATGGACTCAAAGCACTTCTGATTTAATTTCAAATGTCTCGATAGAAGGCTTCATAGAAAGATTCGCTTGTGGCGTAGCATGGCTGGCTTTGGTGGTATCCGTAAAGGTCGAAATGAAGCGATAGACAACATCTCTGTACAAGAGGAAGGGGATTGCGCTCGTTGTGGTGGAGAAAGCCAACCCTCTACAATGGATGGATACCTCACCTGTAGTCGTTGTTCTTACGAATGGAAAGATCCAAACCATGTTTCGAAGAAAGTGAGAGGACCGCCCCCAAATCATCGCAGAGATGATGAACTGATTCAGGAGTTCAAATCTGAAATGGAGCGAGGAGACCTAAAAGGTGTTCTTGGAGTGGATTCTAATCTTTCTGATGAACAAGAAAAGTCGCTGCAACGTTTAGAAGACAAATGGATGACTGGAATGCAAGGACACTATAACGCTGCTTCTGAAGACAGAAAACCCCTTATGATTAGTTTTGACGACGATGATAACATTGTATCCACAGAAGTGGCTGCTTTAACCATCGTATCAAACGGATTTGATGGCGGAGAAGAAATACGTCTTGAATATCCAGGCAAAGGTACTGAATTTTATGCATTCAATGAGAAAAGCGAAACTGGTTGGAAGCGAGGCAGTTCTATTGAATCGACAGCTCGTTCAATTTCCAATGTGATAAATCGAACATCAGGACTCGTTTACGCAATCTTAAATGGGAATCGAATCTCCTTTGAATTGCGTAGTGATGACTTGAAACCAGAATCCTTGGTGCTGTTTGTCGATGACCCTGGAGGCCAAGATATTGTAGCCGAGAAAGGTGGAGTAATACTCGATTTTAGAGAGGTGACTGTATGGGATGATTATCGCAATGTTGTCTCTCTCGTTCTGGAAGATGGAATCATTTCACCAAGCGAAGATCAGATGCTTTGGGTTATGCGCCAGCAACTTGGAATCGAAGAGGAACAACATGTCGCTCTTGTTTTGGAAATGTTTGGAGATAACGCATTGAAAGAATGTCCAAATTGCAATAACATGGGACAACTCTACCCTGAGTACTCAGCATGGTACTGTCAGGCCTGTGAAAGTTGGCTTTGATTACGCATCTATAGATAATTAGGTAGCAGGTATTTTTCCCTTTTTCACGGAAGTTGAGAGAGGGATGCTTCATAAAGTGGGTGGATGTCCCTAAAATAGGCGAACGCTATGGCAGAAGACGTATTGTATATTGGAATTGACCTGGGAACTTTCCGCTCCGTAATGGTTTCATCAGGAAATCACGAAGAGGAAGAACTCACTGTAATTGGAACTCCCAAAGATCCAATTGCTCGAAACTTTTTGAAGAGAGATGTTCTCTTTGGAGAAGAAGCACTAAAGAACAGATTGGCGCTCAATCT
>JABGWN010000206.1 GCA_018645535.1 Methanobacteriota archaeon | reverse complement strand
GTGGATTCATTTTCAACCGAGTTCCACGTTCAGCAACGTCACGTTCGTCGAATGTGAGGTGTTGCGGTAGTACTTCGGTTGTGATGTGTGCTTCACCATCAGTACCAGTAAGTGAAGTCAATCCATGAAGCCAATCTGCTTCGATACCAGAGGTGAGGTGAAGGATATGTAAACGATGTCCACTTGCTTGAGCGTATCCAACCGCTCGCTTTGTTGCAATAAGGGCAGTCTCTTCGTCTCTCCACTCTGCATGAGCTTCCATGTCCGTACGCCCATCGATCATCTTCTTTCGTTCAATCATCCGATCCTCATCTTCAGCATGAACAGCAATCAGTCCAGCAGTGTTGTCAAAAATAGTTTTGAGAGCATTTGATTCATTGACCAATAAATCTCCTGTTGAGGAACCCATAAAAATCTTGATCCCACAAATTCCAGGAATAGCAATAGGGGCTTCTGGTGTTCCAACCGCTTTCTGCAATTCTTCAACATTCGATTCAGTTGCTCCAATAAAGAAGCCATAATTGGTTACACAGCGATTGTCTGCAGTTTCTAATTTGTTTTGCATTGATTGGAGTGTCGTTTGACTTGGGACATTGTTTGGCATGTCAAGGAACGAGGTAATTCCGCCGCTAGCAGCAGCACAAGAACCACTATGCAAATCTTCTTTCTCAGCCTGACCAGGGTCTCTAAAGTGTACTTGAGGGTCTATCAGACCGGGAAGGAGATGTAAACCAGAGGCATCGATAATCTGCGTGTTGGAATCATGAGGTTGAAGTCCTCCTCCTGGCTGTATTGTGGTTATTATTCCATCAACAATTAACAAATCCCCGATTACTGTTGTCTCTGGGAGAATCATTGTTGCATTTCGGATGAGCATACTCATAGTGGTCACTAATACTTCGCTAGAGCATTCAGTCAATGAATGCTCTTATCGTCTACGAGCACTTTTTGGCCTGAAAGCATTACAGATTTCGTCGTTCATATCAATGTACGGACCTTGAATAAGATCGACACAGTAAGGAACAGCTTTCCATATCTCATCAATCGTTTCACGGATGGCTTTCGGTCGTCCAGGGAGATTAAAGATCAGACAAGTACCTCGAATTCCAGCAGTTTGTCGAGAAAGAATTGCAGTTGGTGTGAACGCTAAGGAAATAGCTCGCATTTGTTCACCAAATCCTGGCATCATACGCTCACATACATTCTTTGTCGCTTCAGGAGTCACATCTCGAATAGCGGGGCCTGTTCCACCTGTAGTCACTACAACATGACAGCCTGTAGCATCAGCAAGTTCAATCAGCGTCTTTTCAATGATGTCTTGTTGGTCAGGTATGCACCTGTAATGAACTTCAACAGGCGATGCGACAGCTTCCTTCAAAAAGCCAAGGATAGCAGGCCCACCTTCGTCTTCATACTCCTTTGAATGTGCACGGTCGGAAGCGACCAGGATACCGATTTTAGCCCGTTCCCCAACGTGTCCGTTGTGGCCATTGAGCAATGTTGTTGAATCCATATTATCCAACCTAGTTTGATCCATACTTTTCCTTGATATCATTGTGGAAGTTATCCAGCAATGTGTCTTCAAACAATTCGGTTTGTCGACGGTTCTTTGTTGAACGAATGTGAAGAATTGCTGCTAGGATGAACACAATAATGATGATTGGAATAACAGCCTCAAGCTTGTACTTGTGCATAATTTTAACAATGCCTTCTGCAGTATATGCCCATGTAATTGATGCGATAAAGCCCCCAACCATTGTAGCCATGAGAACACGCATGAATTTCATTCTTGAAAGCAATCCAAGCATAGCTCCGACAAGAACTCCGGATGCCATGAATGGAATCCATACAAAGACAATGAGTCCCCAGAAGCCCCATTTGTTGATCATCTCACGCTTCTCATTTGCAGTATATTCCACAGTTGAGAGAATGTCCCCGAGTAATTTCGTTTGGAGCATCCGTCCACCAAAACCATCTTGACGGGCAACAGCAGCAATACGCTCATCTTTGTCGCCTTTGGTTTCGACTCTACCTGCTCCAGAGCGATCTGCTAAGGTCGAGATTTGGTTACGAGCCTTTACAATCAATTCCTGAGAGGTAAGCAAATCCTTGTTTCTTTCAGAGATATACCTGCGGAGTTCATCTTCAACTTCAGACGCAAGTCGCTTGTAACGGAAATATGCGAATCGTGTCGTTGGTTTGAAAATTATCGAAACAAAGACAATTCGGTCATCACTTGTAATGACAGCATTTTCAAGATTCAACGTATTATCACGAACGAAGAACAAGTCCAATGAATCTCGAACTTCATCTTCAATTCGGGAGAGGGAGTGAAGTTCCTCAAAGAACGAAGTGTAGTTTTCTGGAGACTTCTCGTCGTTTCGGTCACCTACGCCAATGC
Organism: Methanobacteriota archaeon; assembly: GCA_018645535.1. GTDB lineage: Archaea > Thermoplasmatota > Poseidoniia > Poseidoniales > Poseidoniaceae > MGIIa-L2. Next base: position 957 of record JABGWN010000206.1, on the reverse strand, counting down.
CAACACCTGAATCGAAATCAATCGCTTGGTTGGAGCCAATACTTCGTACTGTAAGTTGAACTGGCTTGAATACGTGGAAGAGAGCAAACTCTTCAAGAACTTCTCGAAGAATTTCATCTCGTATTGTCTTGCTATCGCTGAGTGTGTTTTCCGTATTCTTGTACGGGACCATAATGTCGATCGATAGATCTCTTGGCTCGACCTTAGCGAGTTCGTGATCGATGGAGATTCCCAATCGACGTTCACACTTTGAGATAATATCATCAACAAGACGAATAATGTGATTCCGTGAAAGAATATCATCCGCTTCTTGGTGGTAAACCTTGTACATGATTGGGTAAGCAATCAAGAGTGAGAAAATGGATAGAGAAAGGGAATTGAACGCCATCCACCATGCAGGGATTCCAGCAGCACCACCAGCAAGCATAGCGGTTTCACGACCGCCACCCAATTCGGCAACCAAGAGGATATAGCCCCAATTTCCTAATTCTTGAACGGACCAACACGAACGAGGTCCTGTGTCAGTAATACGAACTTCACGAACAGTTTCATCTCCTCCGAATGGGAGGAATGCGAACCCTTTGGTTGTAATCTCAAGTTCAAAATCAACTGACTTTTGTAATTCTTCCATCATTGGTTGAATCGAATCATTTTCAGCATTTTCCTTTGTCTCAAACATCTCGATGGATAAAGAAACAACGTAATTTCCTTCGTCGAGGGTACTGTAGTCCGCTTTCGCATGAACTCGATTGTTTTCGTCCTCCAAAACTCGTGACGTCATACTCGGATTCGACGAACTTGAAGTCCCCTTTTCCACAATGTTATAGGTCAATTCAGCATAGCCTGCAGGCAAGTTGTAAACATTTAGAGAAAAGACTTCATCAACTTCGTTGGGGAATATGTGAATCCATGGTTCATCAGCAATTTCAGTGCAAACATCACCGATATCGAGGAATG
>JABGWN010000205.1 GCA_018645535.1 Methanobacteriota archaeon | reverse complement strand
TGTCAATGAAGGATGAGAGTGTCGACAGAAGATTGCCGATTGGAGTTTCAGAGAAATACGTTGAGAGATGCCGCCAGTAATTGTCGACGCCTTTTTCTTCAAATATTTCTTCAATTTGAAGGGAGGTTGCCCCCACAATTGGAGAACGAATAAGTCCATGTGCAGCTAAACGCGAAGACGGTTTAGCAAGAAGAGAAAGTATTGCCAGTAGAGGTTTGACAATAGGTTGTTGTAATAATTGACCTTGCTTATCTGCCAATACTGGCAAACCTCGATCTTGTAATCTCTTTATCAGATCAGGGATATGCTTTCTTGAGTGGACGAGAATCATAACATCCTCTGGAGAGATGGCTTCTTCTGGTTCTATATCGACGTAATCTTGTTCTTCTGATGACCAGAGTTTGGTTGCATGTCCTCTGACAAGAGAATCGAGTCTAGCAGCAATGAGTTCGTGTTCAAGGTGTCTTGGATTTGCAGATTCTGAGTCGAATAAGTGGTACCCAACCTCCAAATCTAATGGAAGAGCATCAATCTCTGCTTGCGTAGGTAATAACCATTCGAGCACACCTTCTCTGTCCGTTTCCCTTCCTGCATGAAGAGGTTGAGCAGAGGCATGGAAATCTCCTGGGAATTGATGATGCCGTTCAGAGAACGTATCATCGAAAATGTGGTTTAATGTGTTGAGTAACCGAGGTGCTGTACGGAAATTTGTTGTTAATTCAATGTGTCCTTCTTGACGCTGAAGGATTACTGGATCTTCTACAGCAGTACCGAAATCATTTATTCCAAAAGAAACGTAATCCCATGTCGCTGATGATTCATCAGAAGATAGTTCGCTTGCTTGAATGAACGAACCTGTCTCTCCCCCTGCACCTACAGGGCGAGGATCTCGACCATGCCCTTGCTCAGCGATATGTTCCATTCTTGGCTCATGCTCTTCAAGGCGATTAGCGAGGCGAATGGAGGCTACCATTCGACGCATCACAGTAACTTCTGCTTGTCTGAATCTGTATATGCTCTGCTTCATGTCACCGACGATGCAAACCGTTGGGTCCCACGGACCGAGAGGACGTGGTGTTTCTTCAGATCCATCCATTCTGTGCCCCCAGAGTCGTGCTAAAAGTCGGGCATGCTCGGGGTTTGTATCTTGGTATTCATCGATGATGAAGGCTCCATACCTTGCACGTATTTGTTGCAAAAGCGCGTATCTTCTTCGAAGATCATTTTGTTTCTCCTCATCCCCTTGCATCAAATGCAACGCTCGACGGATGTGCTCATCAGTCCAAGCCTCCTCTCCTAAATCATCCAATGCTTGAACCGCTTGAGGAGGGTAATAGTGCCGAACAATTTCTGGACAGCGTACGAGAAGTAAGTCGCCCACCATCAATTGGACATCATCAAAATCATGGGCTTCTTCTTGAGCCTTGAGATGACGAAGAAGATCTTTACAGCCAGCATGAACAGTATACAAATCGTCCAGAACTTCAACTTGAAGTTCTCTTGAGACTCGTAGATTACCTTGCGGTGGTTCGCGACAAGGCGAAGTTCCAATATCCGTAACATCGTAGGTTTCGTTGGCATCTCTGAAGGCAAAAGTGCGTTGTGGGTTAAGAGCATATGAGGCGCGAGAAAGCATCATTAAAAGGCGTCCGTCCTCTGGGTTGTGAAGTCTATCTCGAAGTAATGTGGCTGCTTCCTTCGCCTCATCCTGAATGCCGTTTGTGATTATTTTCGATTCTTTCTTTGTAATGCCGGGGAAGGAAACATCCGCCCACTTGACAAGTCCTGAATGCCATCCGCCCATTGTCTGACTATGGAATCCGCCTGAATTCAAAATGGTGGGGGTTGTTTTCTCTACTTGGCCTGGAGCACATGCAGATACGATAACTTGGTGAATCCATTGAAGACGAGAAATTGGAGTTGTTGGTGGTGAGTCACGGGCTAATTGTGAAAGTTGATTGAAGCGAGTGTTGTCATTTGGCGCACCGCTTGGGTTGACCAAAAAGGCATGACGTCCATCTTTTGTGAACACTTCAACCCACTGATTCAGATATTCATACGCATCTTCGAACACACAATCAATGAGGTGCCCGCAACGTTCGAGAATCATATCTTCAATCAGGAGATAGTCTGGTGGTGATGAGCCATCCCAAGGCATTTCGTTTCGAATCGATCGCATCCGTAATCTTCGTTTTGATTCTTCGACAAACAAAGATGATTCAAGCAGACCTGTGAGCACAGTTTGTGCAGAAGATTGCCCTCCAAGCCGAATCGCAAGACGATTTCGCGCTTCGATGAACTCCTCACATGATTGTGTAAGCCCAGCCTCAAACCCATCTCTTGCATTTCGAATCCTCCAAGCAGCATTTAGAGCTTGAGTTCTCAATAATGGAGCTTGTTCATCTGGTAATTGGTCTCTGCTCAAATGT
>JABGWN010000204.1 GCA_018645535.1 Methanobacteriota archaeon | reverse complement strand
CAAGAAGTCTAACGGTTCAGTAATGATCTACTAAATTCGCATGCAGCCTTCGATCAACATCTGGCATTCTATCTGGCGGTCTTCCAACTTCCAAGTACCGAAGAACATAATTTTCAATATTGAAAAATCCAAGTTCCTGTTCGAGTGGATTCAAAATATTGCGTAATTCCTGCCTCGGATTAGCAATTGGAAAGTCTCGTCGAATGAACACTTGATCGCCATTGAGTCTACGAGAATAATGATACCCAAGAATCTCCAAGAAACGAAGAATAGCATCTTCTTCTTGAGCCGTGCGAATCGTAATTCTAAGTCCGCATCCTTGCAGTCGTAATACGCCTCTTAAACCACCTACTGAAACGTGATTTCCAATAGGTTGCAATGAGAGAGCTTCCCAAACAAGGGGCATCGTGCGATACCATCTATGGAATTGGCCATCTTCTTCCCGAAGGGGTGCTACTTGTTCTTGTTCTACATCTTCAAGAATGTCAACGACTTCATCATGAGGTTCTTGGATCAACAAACGTTCAACGACTCGTTGTCTATTCCCCCATTCGAATCGTGGGAAATCTACTCCATCGCCATGATAATCGAACATATTGTCACTTATTGTCGGCGGGCGAATTCGCCAATCCTTTACAAATACGGAGTCGGTTACTGTTTTTGTCTCACCTGCTCCAATCTGAGTTACAACGTTGTTGAAAGGCTGGGGCCCTCCAAACATCATAAAATCCGGTAGTCTTCCTTTCGCTCCTGAATAAAATGATTTGGGACTAAGACGCGATGTCGATTGTGGCTCCCCCGGAGGCTCATTCGTACGAAGATACATCATCAGACTATTCACTTTTTCAGCAGTAATAGCGTCAGATATGAGTGATAAGACAACAATTGCAATGGTATCTCCAATTGGAATATCTCGATGATAGGACCCTGTGTGGATACACAAAGATTGTGGAGAGGTGGATCCTAAGCGAACCCCATGAATTTTGAACGGCGCCATGTGCGCACCTTGTTCAAGTCGGATTTCGTAGAAGTGACCAATCATTCCGCGAACAAGAATTCGATCGCCTTCCACCCAGGTATCGTTTGGAAATTGGTTTAGAACACCACGAAGAAATTGCATTGACTTCACCAATGGCGGACTTAATTTCTCTTGTTGCTCGTATGCTGAAGACCAGTTCATTTGAGTTGCGATGAGCATCTCACCTTCTCGAGATTCATGAGGGGAACTGCACCATGAAACGAGACATGCAAGTAATCCAGGACGAGGGGGGATAGGTGTTCTTCTCGTTGACCCTTTCTTTGTCATAGCCCTAAAACACAATTCTCCTTTTGTGCTCAGCATAATGGGTGAGGGGACATTTTTGTGTTCTATCAAATCATTTAGATTGCCCCAGCGACGAGCCCATGGCCATTCTACATCCTGCAGAAGATTGTTGGAACCATCTCTGAGAAATCGCCTTGAAAATTTCATTCTTTGCCGAGGCCTTCTTCCATCGAGCCGTTCGAGTAGATTTCTTGCCCAATGATGATTGACAAGGGGATTGAAACCGATTTTTCTCTTCTGTTCACACAGGAGATATGATGTTTGAATCATAGAATCAAACGGAGTAATTCTGTTATTTCGATTATTCCTAAAGAAGAGATTGTAGTATCGATTCATGTACCTTCCACCTTCTCCTGATTTTCGAATGGGCTGATATAATGCGCTTACTGCAAGGAAAATCGAAACAATATCCCAGCCTATTCGATTTTCTTTATCGGTTAGGAGAATCAGGAATTGTCGGATAGGAATCTGAACATTGTGGCGTTGCCCATCTACAAACATCCGCCCGTCACTAAATGAGAGAATTGAACCGTTACGCATTAGATATCCATCTTCCAACTTTTCTTTTTCATAGCCTGAGACCCCATGTCCAGATCTAAGTTTTTCGATAAAAATTTCTTCTTCTTCCTCTGGGAACGGTGAATAACGTACAGGATCTTCTTGCGGATTCGCTAATCGAGCCCAATCAACGTCTGGAGTGTTGATCATAAATTGCTCCAAATGATCCCATCTACGTTTCAGTGAACGGATTGGTCCCCCGAGTACCTTGGCCATTTGCTTATGCACGCTAAAGTCTAAGTCTGGTGCCCAATTTCTTTCAAGTGCAAGTTCTATGCATCGCTCACACAAAGGGCATTGGCTT
>JABGWN010000203.1 GCA_018645535.1 Methanobacteriota archaeon | reverse complement strand
TTGAAACACTCGCATGAGCGGTCCTCAAGCAAAGGATTCGCCACAGCCGCAGGAACTGGATGCGTTTGGATTGTTGATTTTGAATCCACCACCCATTAATCTGTCAACATAATCAACTTCAATGCCATCAAGCAGGTGTGAGGAAGCGTTTGGAACAAGAACTCGGAATCCAGAAATTACTACTTCTTGGCAATCAATATCAGTGGTTTCGACGATTTGTAGATCATACATGTATCCTGAACATCCGCCAGATAGAACACCAACGAGTAAAGCATGACTACGGTCATCCCCAAATGCCTCAGTGAGCATGTCAATCGCTTTTTCAGTGATAGTTAGTTTGGCATCGACAACCTTTGGTTGAATGACTTCAATAGCAGGGGCAGTCTCGCAAGTTCCGCAGTCCATGTTAGTCCGACGTATCGGTGGAATATGAACCTGACTTCCAAATCAACTTCTGGAAATCTTCTTTTGTCTCTCTTTTTCTAAGATTGTGCAACGACGGATTTGTTCTTTGGCTCTACTCGTTTCTTCAGTTGATAATCCACGAGGCATGGCTTGTTCATAACACTTAATTGCATCTGGGAAACGTTCCATTTCAGCATATGCGGTTCCCATATTGTAGAGTGTTTGTCCACGAACGTTCGATGGATCTATCATCATGGCTTTATGATATGATTCAACACATGCTGGATATTCTTCCATGAAGTAGAAAGCATTCCCTCTTCCATTCAGTATTCGAATGACCATTTCGTTATCATTTGCAAAGGATGGTAAGGCACGATCAAAACTCGAAAGGGCCTCTCTGAATTTTCCATCTTCAATCAATTGAACTCCTTGATTATACCAAGAAATATCTTGGTTTGAAACAGAACTCGAACCAACATTCATTTGAGCAGATGTTGCAATTATCGCTGTAGCATCGAGTGCAGCCTTTGCTAAATCGACCTCGACTTGAGGTTCTTCTCTGATTTGCTGAACTCTTGGCTGTATTGGCGTGAGCAACACGTCATTGGCAACAGATTTCTTTTCCTCCGAAACATATGATTCTGGTTGAGGAGGCAATTGCGAAATGGGCTCTGGTTGTTGTGGTTCAGGTACGGTCATAGGAGGTGCTTGAGTTCCTGTTTCCAATTCGTTAGCCTTGGAATGGCAACGTTGTGCTGTGGCTAAATCTCCTGCCGCTTCTAGTGAACGTGCAAGTCCTTTCCAAAGACCCGGATTTTCCTTATCTGTTTGGATGAGTTCCTTCCAGATTTTTACAGATTCTATATTATCTCCCTTAAGTGTCATTGCCCGTGCTCTTTGTTCAGAAGGACCAGGAGCTAAGAGATCAATGGCATATTGTGCTAATTGAGGAGCCTCAGGCATTGTTGGAGGAATGCCAGTAATATTTTCCAGAACATCAAATTCTTGTTCACCACATGTCAAAAGATGGTCAATGATTTCATTGCGCAGTGATGCATCGTCCTGAACCTCCAAAAAGGCCATGCCATGAGACAAAACATCCCCAATCTTTCCAGATTCTTTGGCATAATCTATGAGTTTCATACGAGCCTTTAGGTGTCGTGTATCAAGTTCTATTGTATTCTCAAATGTTTCTATGGCTTTATCAGATTGGTTATTTCGTGCATACAGGGTCCCGAGATTATACCATCCACTCGCTACGGATTCGTCTAGCCGCGTTGCGTGCTCAAGCGCAGCAATTGCATGTGTATCTAAATCCATACGTGCCATTGCACCGCCTGCTATTCTCCACGCACCTGCATGATTGGCGCCAATAGTTTTGAGATGTGGTTTCAGTAATGCCAACGCCTTCTTTGGCTCTCCTTGTCGAATCATTTCAGTCGCTTCAGCAGTAAGTTTCTCAAGATTAATCTCTTCGACAACAGGAGCGTTCTCAATTTCAGTCTCTATTGCTTCCTGGATAACAGTTTCAATTTGTTGAGTAGCGACGACGACATCGGCAGCGCTTTGCAGTTCATCTTTGTCAAGGTGTCCATCGCCATCAATATCATGATGAACAGCTTCCGCCAAGATTGCCTCTGAATCAGTAACGCCTGATTCAGCCATTATGCTTACAAGTGTTGATTCATGATGTGTAGCCTTTGTGATGGTTGATTCAATCGCCTCAGGTACTTCTTCAACAGAAGCATTTTTTGAACGAGATAGTACATCGGTAAGACTTGGATGACCTGGGAAAAAATCCAACCCTCTTCGAGCCATTGCGGCTGCACCAACTTCATCCCCAATTCGATCGAGAAGAATGGCTAGATTTGCCGTTGCAGGCGCATGATCAGGATTGAGGTCAAGACATATTTGGAACGCTTGCCTTGCTCCACGAGCATCTTGTTGTGCTTCCAATAGAACGCCTCGATTAAACCAAGCCATATCACAAGAGGGATCGAGTGCGATGGCTTTGTTGAATGCTACAAGGGCCTCTTGTGGATTATTGGAGCGAGAATGCGACTCTCCTTCTTCTAGAAGTTCGTTAACTTGGTCGTCTACAGATTCAGTTTCATGGACTGATTCTGAGAATTCCTTGGCAGGCTGTTCTTCTGTTTGAGATTCGGCCTCCGAATCCTCTTGGACATTGGATTGGGCAGGTACATCTTCCTCATTCCCAAGGCCGGCTGAACGCATAGCATCAGCCATGTCATTCATCAATGAGTCTGACATTTCTTTGTCTGCTTCACCATCATTCATGAACTGCACCAAACCTTTGGCATGACTGTTACGGCATAAGCATTGTTCCTTGATGGTTATACGATGATGCATGGTTTCTTCTATCACTTCTGCTTGGGAATGTTATGGCAGAAACACCTTTGCGCATAATGGGACTATCCGGTTCTTACGGAAAAGCATCTAAGAATAGTATGCTCGTAGATTTGGCTCTAAGGAAAGCTAAAGAATTAGGCGTAGAAATCTCATTTTGGGACTTAACTGAGCAACCACTTCCGCTGGTCGGGGCTGAAGGCAGTTGGAGTGATCCTATTGTCAAAAAATTTCAAGAGGAAGCCTCTAATTGTGACGGATTTCTAGTATCATCACCAGAGTATCATGGGACAATGTCTGGTGTGATGAAGAATACCTTTGATTGGGTTTATGAAAAACATGTTGGAGGTAAAATCTTCGGTCTCATGTCGACACTTGGTGGCATGGAGAATTCAAACACGCTAAATCACATGCGAATAATGGTGCGATGGCTGCATGGTATTGCAGTCACTCAACAACTAGCGATTGGTCATGTAAAAGATGCATTCGATGAAGATGGTAACCTGATTGACGAAGATTCTGATCGTCGATTGCAAACCCTTGTTGAATCAGTACTCACTACAGCAGAATTATACCGTAATACTCAGTGATTGTATGCAGCCGAGTAAACCTTTTTTTGAGGATGAATTCGGGGGAAGTTATCTTCTTCTAGAACCTGGTTCATTTACGATGGGCGATCAAAACGGATCAGGCCATCCCAATGAACAACCTTGTACAGATGTGATACTTTCTGAACCTATCTTTCTTGGTGCTCGACCGGTGACTCAAGTTCAATGGTCGACTCGAATGGGTTCGAATCCCTCCAAATTTCAAGAGGGTTGGAGTGCTGGTCTACGACCTATTGAAAGCATATCTTTTGAACAAGTGCAGCAATTTCTTGAAGTATTGAATTCAGAACCATGCACATACTTGGGCTTGAATGGAAAATGGCGTTTACCTTCTGAAGCAGAATGGGAATACGCTGCTAAAGCAGGTACATCGACTCGATGGTCGTTTGGAAATAAAGATTCAGAATTAGATGCTCATGGATGGCATGCAGGAAATAGTGGCGCTACTACTCGTGAAGTTGGCTCAAAGAAAGCGAATCAATGGGGATTTTATGATATGCATGGCATGATTCATGAGATGACAACCGATCATTGGAATAAGAACCATGCAAATCATCCTTGTAATCAAGCTCCAAGGGAAAATTCAGATTCTGAATTCCGTGTTGCCAAAGGAGGGTCTTGGTTTACAGAAAGTGATTCATCAAGGTCATCATCCCGGCGTAAATTTAGCATTCACGAAGGGAGAGATGGAATTGGAATTCGTCTTGTATGGGAACCAACGGAGAAGGTCCAATGAAGTATTATCATAATCCAAGATGCTCAAAAAGTAGGCAAGGTTTGAAACTTCTTACAAGTAATGTTGAGATTATACTTTACTTGAAGGAAAAAGTACCTGCCTCTGTTTATCTTTCCATACTGGAGCGTTATGCTGGCAATGTCTCCGAACTGTTACGCACTCAAGAATCACCTGCGAAAGGACTTGACTTGACTTCATACAACATTGACGAATTAGCAGAATTCCTAAGCCTCAATCCCATTGTGCTTCAACGACCAATTTTAGATGATGGAGAAATTGTTATCATTGGTCGGCCAGTTGATAATATCAAAAATCATTTGAAAAATTAATCCCCTTTTCGTTCATCAATATCGACTTCAAACCCTACTTCCTCTAAATGCTGGTTTGGAGGAACTTGGCCAGGTTTTGTGTTCCAATTCACAGAAGATGAATCCTTGACCAATCTTAACACATTAAGATTGATGAAAACTTGTAATCCTGCCTGTGTTCTATGGACGACTGGTGATACCTCTTCATGATAGGTTTGGCTCATGTATCTACATATTTCTTCAAACGTTTTCATCCCGTTGCAAAGTTCCCAAAGTACACTGTTTTTATCGAGCAATGGTCTACGTAATTCTCTTGGTGCACGGAAGAGTTTAGCAGCTATTTTCTCGATACGTCCAAACTTCTTTTCGAAACGTAGCACCACAGTTTTCCCAGTAACGCCATCCACCTCTGGGTGTGATTTGGATTCACCCGTACGGCCCCACCAGACTGGAAGGCGGGTTGGATACATCTTTGCCCATGGATGTTGATCTATCGTTGAAAGTTCCATGTTACCGCCTCAAAAATCTGTCCATGTCCAAGTGACAAGTGTAATCATGGAAACAACGCCGAGTAATGCAGACAGTTTTGTCGCTTGAACGCGTTGAGTAAAATTACGTAAGTACCATGTTAGTACGCCGAAAACTGCTACGAATGCCCATAAGATGTACCATAGTGGTTCATCTCCGTCCATGCATGGTCATTGGCAGGTAGGTCAAGGCTGTTTCGCTAATCTGTCGAGATACTGTTGGCCATAATGCTGCCATTGTTCCATAGACCAGCCATCAGGAAGGCCAGAATCTGGTAATGATGGTGAAATTATTTCAGGTTCCATTATCGGTTGTTCATGAATTGTATGAGTATGACTTACTGGTGGGCCATTTGTTATTGGCGGTCCTTGAATTTCATTCTCTTCCTCTTCAAATGGAATAGATTTTCTACGGACAATTAATGAAATTAACATTACCATGACTAAGGCTATGACACCAGTAATTATAGTCGGTGTATTCATTTCTAAATTCATGAAATCGCTTTCCTGCTCCGTCGCAATGTAGGTTATTTTCTGTGTTGATGAGGAGGATATTGTCTGATCAAAGGTCTCCATTGAAACAATTAGTTCTCCATTCAAGGTTCCTTCCAATCGATGAATTGAACAAATGTATTGTTCCTCTGAAACCTCTCCTCGGGAGTATTGGAGACTTATGTTCATTGATTCTGTAGGCTGGAACAAGTTCCCGTTACAAATTACTTGCCAAGCCTGTGGGTGGTTGATAGTGAGAGATACATCTTCTGTTTGAGTTGACTCACTTGTCAAATTAATCCAAAATTCAGTACCTGTAGTTTCAGATTCGATCGGAGTTGTCGGTAATTGAGAGATTTCAAGCGAGACTTTTCTTTGCTCATCAACCATGATCAAGTTTTGATGCTCGATTCGTATAATATTTTCTTGTTCGTCTAGTCCACCTTCAACGTATGTCGTCACTACTATTCTTGTATTGAGGGGGACATTAGGTCCAATTATCAAATCAATTATGACGAGTTTAGTATCACCTGCACTCATCGGGAAAGTAAGTGGTGAATTTGGAATAGTGGTAGGGCCTCCTACTCCTGCAGTTAAGAAAGAAACAATATCGTCTGTAGGTGGTGATGCCGACACATCGAATCCAATTTCCATATCTGATTCCAAAGCATTTCCTATATTTGTGATTGTACCATTGAGTGTTACTTGTGAGTTTATCATAGCATGAATTTCATTGCTTGTACTGTTGTAGGACGGATATCGTACGCTTCCAGTCATCATCATATGGGTGATCGAATTATCTGCGGAATTCGAATCGATACCATTTGGTGAAACTTCTATGGTGATTTCATGTAATTCACCTGCTGATTCACTCATAGGGATTGAGATTAGAATTTCCACAGAGGCAGTGTCATCCCCCAGATAGGATACTGTTAGTGGAATGGAATTCGTTTCTAAAAGGAACCCATCTTGACGCAGCATAAAAGTCCAACTTTCAGGAATATCTGGTAGGTTGAGTTCTGCATCACTCGGCCCATTCCCGTTATTGGTTATGTCAACGTGGATAGAGCTCATTGCACCAGGTCGCAGCCATTGCTCAGCATCGATTAACGATAGACTTAGGTCATGTACTGTATCAATAAGTACACGATCAAACTGAACCCCTGTGAACGATGTAGTGCTTCGAGTGGATGTTACGATTGGTTTGAATGCAGGGGCGGCATCATTTGCTTGACCGTTGCTTGGTGCAGTTACTGCGATGTAGAATGAGGCAGACATCCCTGGATTAATGGCTATTGACGGTCGAAGTTCTGGTTCAATGATCCATCCCACTTTGGGATTTACTTCAACAGATAGATCGAAAAGATCTTGCCTTGTTGCATCGTTTGTTATTGTGTAAGGGACGTGTATTGTTTGCCCCGCTGAAATATACATGTATTCGTTTTCATTCCCAACGAATTCCACGTTAGCAATCGAAATCATTGAAGCTTGTACTGTAACAGATTCTGTAATAGTTCGACTCGTATCATTTTGAGCAGTGAGAGTAAACCAAAAATCTCCCGTCTTATCTGGTACTGCATCACTTGGAATCGTCATCAAAAACCGAACATTTGTTGGTTGATTGGGTGTTAACCTAACAGATGTAATCTGATCGAATGCTAGAGATACGCTCCAACCAATATCAAGATTTTTAGATTCTGCTTTCAAATCAAATACATCAGTAGCTTGGCCAATATTACTTATTTCTAACTCAAATAAACATGATGAACCTGGAGCACACTTTGGTTTGATATCTGGTTGATGTATGAACGGTATTCTATCTGCTACAACCTGAAATTGCATTGGTTCTGAAACATATACTGTAGGTTGCTGCATACTCGTACCTATGAATGACATTTGCGTGAAGCCAGTTGTTGCATTGATGTCTGGTTGAATCTTAACATCAATGAGTTTAGATTCTCCAGGGAGAAGTCGCACCCCAGTTGATGGATTAACTCCTGCTCCTGAGGGATATGAATATGCTACATTCCAATCTTGTGGTAGATTAAGAATCGATGGTGATATTGAATCCGAAATATTCCCAGTATTCTCTAAATTCATCGTGATTTTACCCCATGCGCCAGGGATTGCACCGTTTGTTGAAACTCCTGTCGCTTGGAAATCATATTCTTCAACTCGAGCAGATTGATCGTAAATAATGACAATATCATCTATCCAGTATCCGTTACTTGTACCTGAACTATCACTCGTGAATGTGAATTGGAATTGAGAATTAGCATGAAGATGTTGACTGGGATTAACTGGAATAAGTGGAGTTGTGTGTCCCATGTTAGCATTAGAAATAGTTCTCCATTCACCTAGATTGGCATCGACAGTTCCAGCGATTGTAGCCAATTCATCCCAAGCACCATTTTGGTTTTTCGCATATAATTTCAATTCATCATTTGTATCTGCACTACCTGTGTAGAAAAACGACATACCATTTGTCATTAACGGATTGTATACAGCGTCACTGAAGTCGTATACTGGTGTCGTAAGAGATGATTGCATATTGTTACTGTAGGAACCCGTGCTGCCTTGACCGATGTGGCATGAACTGCCCATGCTCAGAGCAGCATCTGAACTCATACCCCATAACGGGCCTGTGTTCCATCCTAAGAGCGATGTACACGTGGAATATGAATACGCAACAGTATAGTGTCTCGAAAGTATATCATTTCCAACATTGTCATCAATGTCACCATGGTTTGTTGTAATTCGGAGCGTATGATTCCCTGAATAGTTGACGTACACGTTGTAAAATGTGGCTGTACCCTGGCCGTTACTTGTTAAACCGTTCATTGTAATTGACCGATTTGCTAGTTCAAATTGTTCATACTCATTGTGAAGAATGAGGAGATTAAGCGTGATTATTCCTGAAGTTGAACTGCCATCATTTCGAACTGTAACTTCAATATCCATTGGTGTGGAATTAACAGAATCAGTGACATATAATTCCGCTGGACGATTGAAGTTTGGTATGGGATGATTTGAAGAAAACATCTTGAATTGATTTTCATCAGCCAAATTCGAATAAGAGATTGAAACATCCACTGGAGTGATGTCAATACCTGAATTTTTGGGCGAGGATAAAGTAGAGTTTTCGGTGAGTATTGATGAATCTGTAAGTGGTTGGAACATCAAGCAAATGAGGACAATCATCGCGGTAAGTCCTCGCCCCATGGTCTGGTATTCACCCTCGACGTATTTGATTTATTCGTCAATGGATTCTGATTGAGCCAATATGAGTTTTTCTTCTCGTTTCTTATCCTTTGCACGGGCTGCAAAATAGACTGTGAAGGAGGGAATGAGTACCATCGAGAAACAGCCGACTACTGCGGCTAACGCCCAGAGGAATTCTGTGGCGGCATCGATAGAATATACTTCGATCGATGAAAATTCTTCGTTTACTGTTTGGATGTAAATTGTAGGCTGAATTGATTTGTTCCCTGGTTCAAGTATTTGGATGAGGAGTTGTGACGAACCATGTAAATATTCAATTTCACCCCGGGCTTCTTCTTCTGCTTCTTTTATGTCGTCAGCGTAAACAGTTCCATTTGATCTTCGAGCAGGATTTGTTGATGTGAGCGAGCGTAATTCAATATTCGATTCTTCGGCTTCAACTTCTATCGTATCGCTAAACTGACAATGTTCAGAGCATCTGAAGTCTACCTTTTCGCCATCAATCGTTACTTTAGCATCTTCTACACCCAGGAATTGATGGCTGTATAATTTCGCAGTATTTGATAGCTTTATGACTGCACCTGTTGCTAAATCTTCGACGCTCATATTTACCCAGGTTAGGTTCTGAGCATCAGTCTCTACCACTGCAGTCCAGTAGGTTTGATTGTTTATAACCTGTTTATCCAAGTCGATTTCATTGAATTCTGTGTTTGTGGCTTCTGTTTGGTATATGTAGTAACTTGGCGAAACCGTGGCTCCATATACTGCGTATGAGAGCATGAAAATGAGTGTTACTGAAAGCCCAATCAATGTCCGTAATAGATTGGGATTCTGTGCTAAAGCCTTCTTCATCAGTCTTGCCAAACACGCCTGATTCATGAAGACTTGTACTCATCCAAAGGACAATATGCTCATCATTTAACCAGTGAATCGCCCGTTTTATTCAAATAGGGGAGACAAGTCGGAAGGTTGCTTGGTGTTGACATGACGACCTTTTATGATGTTCCTGCAAACTTTCTAATCCCAGCTGTTGCTGAACAATTGAAGAGCCATGCATCGATTTCAATGCCAGAATGGGCTCAAGTCGTGAAAACTGGCTCTTCTCGTGAGCGTCCTCCAAGCCAAACCGACTGGTGGCACACCCGTGGAGCAGCAATGTTGCGAAAAATTGCTCGTCAAGGTCCAATCGGTGTAACTCTCCTGTCACAAGAATACGGCGGTAGTAAAAATAATGGTTCAAAGCCAAATACCCCTGGTGTTGGATCCCGTAAAGTAATCCGTGCTATTCTTCAACAACTCGAAGATGCAGGACTCGTTGCTACACAAGCATCACGTGTCATTGAACACGAAAACCGAGAACCAACTCAACTCTACTCTGGCCGTATTATTACCCCAGCAGGACATAAACTGTTGAACGAAGTTGCTCATGCAGTTCGACCGGAAGTTGAAGCAGAATATCCAGGACTAGACAAGTACTGATCGGAAGTGAGTGAGTGGTTTCTATGGTTGATAATACGTCTTCAGAACTTGAAGCGTTCCGACTACGACGTCAACAGGAACTTCAGCAACAATTAGCACAACAGGCTCAACAGCAAGCAGATGCTGAAGTTGAATCCCAAGCTAAAGCGATTGAGCAAAATACTCTCGACTCGGCTATGCGAACAATTCTTTCTCCAGAAGCACGTGGACGATTAACCAATGTGTCTTTGGTCGATCCGTCCCGAGCAGAGTTACTCAAGAAACAACTCGTCAATCTCCATCAAGAATCCAAAATCTCTGTACCTGTTTCAGATGAACAGTTGAAGAGAATCCTAGCCAACCTATCCAAGAGCCGCCGTAGTGCGTCTATCCGTCGAATCTGATGAGGGGTGCTCGAACATGTCAAAGAATAAACCAGCAGCAAAGAAAATACGCCTAATGAAGGCAGGGAAGCAAAACCGACGTGTACCCGTATGGGTCATGCTCAAGACTAACCGTGGCACAGTGTCGCACCCAAAGCGACATCACTGGCGCCGCAGCAAACTACAACGATGAGGTGAGAAGATGGCAAGAGCAGCAACATCCGAACTTATCGTACCATTGAGAAATGCATGGAACATTACACGTTACAAGCGTGCGCCTCGTGCAATTCAAATTATCAGAGAACAAGTTATTCGTCATCTCAAAGTAACTCCAGAAGAAGAGATCTATATCGATCCTGAAGTTAACGAGAAAATCTGGGAACGTGGAATTGAAAACCCACCGCGCAAGATCAAATTGACTGTCATTCGTCACGACGAACCTGACATCCCAATTGAAGTAAAATTGTATGTGGAGGCATAAATATGGGAAATATTCGTCCGAGTTTTATCAAAATTAGAGCTATTCGACTTGTTGAAGAACACGGTGAGAAATTCACTGATGATTTTGACCACAACAAATTGATGGTTGCTCAACTTACTGACGTAAGTACAAAGAAACTACGAAATTGGATTGCTGGTTACGTTACACGTTACCGCCAACGTCGTACTGATTGAATGGAGTCGGTTCTGTGCCCATTTGGGTTGATTGGAATCGTACACCAGTATCCGTTCATGGGAACGATACTGATCAACTGGAATTATTGATTCTTCATTTAAGGAATCAACACAATGTCCGCCGCCGATCTCTTGTTATGCCTGACCGTGAGTCTGGTGGTTTTCTATTTTTTATTTATCAAGCATGTAATCCAAAATGGATCGCAGAATTTCTGAATACATTGGAGGGTGAATGATGGGTGATCGAAGTGACTTGCCTCTGCCCTCATCCCCCTATGATCTTGTTATTGTGCTTGTTGGGGTACAACATCCAGGAAACTTAGGGGCTGTTTGCAGATCTCTTCTCAACCATGGCTATGATCGATTGAGGCTGGTTAATCCTGATTGCAGTCCAGATGACATTGAAGCAAGAAATCGTGCTAAACATGCAGGAAGGATTCTTGATAATTGTGAGGTATTTACTTCCTTTAACGAAGCAGTATCCGATTGTTCAGTTGTTGTAGGAACTTCAGGGAAGCGAGAAGTTGGTTCTAAAACTCAAATGCGTCACTTCGTCTACCCATGGGAGTTTTCTGAAAGAGTATCAACTCATACCGAATCTGTGGCTCTTGTGTTTGGTGAAGAAGGAAAAGGGCTTGACGAGGAAGATTTATTGAATTGTGATTATCTAGTAACGCTTCCAACTTGGGAAGGGTATCCTATAACAAATCTAAGCCATGCTGTACACACATTAACCTATGAATTGCATCGGCAAAGGGTCATTTCTAATCAAGGAAAAGATGAGGCAATGCCCTCGATTGTTCCGCTTAAACGTGGGATTTCCGCTGAACAAAGAGACGTACTTCGAAAAGCCATTATGGATATAGCCAAGAATCTCCCCGGTGGAGAAGAACGAAAGAAATCCTTTAGCCACTCTATGATTCGAGCATTACAACGCTCTGGCCTACTAAGGGATGAAGCGAATAGAATGATTGGTGGGCTTGTAGATTCTGCTACTGCTCTTGCCTTCGCTTCAGGTAATGATGAATGGCGGGCTTCTCGAAGACGTAAAGTGATTCGTGAAGAAGAATAGTTACGGCATCCATGTTGCCCAACTTTTTGGAGTCTCACGAACGTGCATAGCTACGAGTTTCAATGAAGTTCCATATGAATTCTTAATGTGTGGATCTACTTGGTCAAAAGCCCATTTTGCTAAATTTTCAGCCGTTGGGATAAAGGGTACGACAAAGGTTCTGTGATCCGAACTAAGATGGGATAGTGCCGATTTTGCTTCTTCATCT
>JABGWN010000202.1 GCA_018645535.1 Methanobacteriota archaeon | reverse complement strand
TTTGGCAACATGAAGTATTCAATTACCGAGACACATCAATCAAAGAAGTATTGGTAAGAGCCCCAATGCCAAGAGAGGAAGGAGTCCCATTGCAAAATCCCTTACAAGTAAGCCGAGCATTGTTTTCGTGTTGACTCGAGCAATCTTATCAAACTCTTCTTGCATCTTCTCATCGATCATATCAGAAACCTTTCCAGCACCTGCTCTTGCAGCTTCAATCGTTGCTCCAACGGCAACTGATGCTAATAATCCACCAGGGTTTAATTTACGCATTTTAAGAACCCTTAACCCCCAAAGGGTTAGACTTTTCTTTCCAACTCTTGAAACTGCATCCGTTCCGGATGTTTCGTCGCCTTCAATCGTTTCTTTACGTGAGAATCTCCTAAAGAATTTACGGGCTTTAATTCCTACATTGGCAATTTTCCGTAATTTGTCAACATCATATCGTTCAATTGCGATAAGCATCCGCCTGACCCGATAGATTCGTAGAATATCAAACACAATCCAAATTAAGAAGAAAAATAACAACAGAACTGAACCTACAAACCCTGCATCAGTCCAATCGCCCCATCCAATTGGATCAAAATTTAATCTAAAAAGTACGACAGTTAACGGGGGCAAAATAAAGGCCAGTGATTCATTTAACACAAGTATCGATAATCCCTTAATCGGTAATTCTCGGAGTTGTTTTATTGCCCAACCCCCATGAGGTGCGTATTTTTTGATTACCTTGTACAGAGGATTCGTCAAAAGAACAAATCGAAACAAAAAAGGCAACCAAATTAGAACGAGAACGTACAATTCCCAAGGCCCATTGGGCGGAAATCCGGGTACTTGTAGAGGGTCAGACACAATTGTCCATCCAGCCACAACACAAGAACAAATCGCAGATTATTCCTTATTGAATATCTTCTTTACGTTTATATCAACTGAATCGACAGCTTCACAGATCTTTCGCCCATATTTCCTGCCCATTCCGTAACCCGCACCAGCAGCAGCAGCGCCTGACATAATTTCAAGAGTAAAGGCTGCAATCGCAAAACCACCAACAATTAGTGGAATCATTGACCCACCTCCTCTGCATATTCAGTCACTAAAACTACTTCTTGAACAGTGTCAGTTTTCAAATCTTCAAAATCAGCATGCTTGCGATAATAGTGGCGGAAAGTACTGTGAGCAACTCCTGCCATCATTCCCGCTATTCCTACTACAATTGTTGTTGCAAATATTCGTCCTATCATTCTATCATTCCTCTTCTTTTTTTGTTTCTCCGGATGTTCCAACGACGTTCTTCACGCTTTGTGCTACGCTTCCTACGACGTTTCCAGCAGTTTCAACAGTGATCTTGGTGACTTCACCAGTTGCATCAATAGCTGCTTTGATAACTCTACTCGAGCCAACAGCCAGATGGACAACAGTTTCTTCGCCTGCGTTCACCATTTCTTTGACTGCAGAAGCAAATTCATCGATTAAGGAACCGAGACCTTTGCTGACCTTGTCAACCGCTTTCTTTCCGGACATATTTTTCCGACAGTACAAATGGATATAAACAAAGGAGGGTTTTCTTAGAGGGTTAAATTACCCGCTAAAACTAGGCATCGCTTGGAAGATAAAAAAAGTCATCAGGATAGTATTCCAGGCGAATACACATGTCGATCCACCGCCCTATATCACCGCGTAAATTACGCCCTGATTCGAGGATATTATAGATGATAATTGGATGACCCCCCCGGCCTTTCTTTTCAAGAGTATATTGCGATATGTAACCCGATTGAACTAACTTTTCTAAATGTATTTTCAGTTCTTTCCGTTCAATACCTGTGGCTCGTTCAATCCTCATCAGTCTACGTGATTCTTCGTCTCTTTCTCTCATTCTTGAGAGATAGAGTAAGACACGGTACAAAGTTACGGACAGGTCGCGTCTTCTTCGTTCCATATAGAGGGTTATTCACTCCAACTATTCATAGATGATGGTATGTTGGCTGAGAAATCGCAGGTGAATTCTTCATAAAGATATTCCACTATCGCCACACATGTCAGATGAGCCCGAAGCCTCAAACGATTGAGTGTATACAAACACCTGATGACGGAGGGGATTATCGATGCGGATATTCGTAAAGCGGAGACTCTACCATCTGAATTCTATACTGATGATCTTTATTTCTCAAAGCAGATGGAAGGTCTTGGTCAAAGCTTTCAATTTGTAGGTCATACAAGTGAGTTTACAGCAGACATGACTCCAATTCCACATCTAGAATTGATTTTGAATCAACCTCTTCTTCGAACGAATCATGCGTCTGTGAATCTTCTTCTTTCCAATGTCTGTACACATCGTGGAATGCTCTTGTGTCAAGAAAAGAAGAACGGAAAGTCGATTCAATGCCCGTATCATGGAAGGACATTTGATCGTGATGGAACACTGAAACATATGCCTGGGTTTGAGAATGTAGAGAACTTCCCCTCTGCTTCTGATAATCTACCTTCTCTCGATCTCAAAGAATGGTTCGGCTTCGAATTTACAACTCTTGACTCATCTTTAAAACTGGAATCAATCCTACAACCTATTGAACAGAGAATGGACTGGTGGTTGAAGGATTTGAAGCTTCAACA
>JABGWN010000201.1 GCA_018645535.1 Methanobacteriota archaeon | reverse complement strand
ATTCTTACAAGATGAACGTGAGTTTAGTCAGAGAAGAATGGATGCTGCTTTCGATGCACTGCGTAAAGGAAACCTCATCAGAGATGGAGGCCAAACCTCTTTGTTTTCCTTCTAATGAATCACGCAGGATCAAGACCTGGTAGTATCTCCAGATCTGTTAATTCAACTTGGACGTCAAGTGTTGCTAATCCGCGTGCCAATCCTTCTGCCTGATGATTCGAACTGAATCGTTCGAAAATACGTTGCCTTCCTGTTTTTGACCACTGTTGTCGATTGGTTTCCTGGCCTGACTGTTCGATTGCTTCAACCCATTGCTGGATGGAATCTGGATTGTTGGGCCATGGTAGCCTACGACCATTCAGCCCATCCGTAATCGTGTGTGTGAAGCCCGCCTCATCAACAACGAGTGCAGGAGTGTTAACCATCACCGCCTCCATAGGAGTCAGGCCGAATCCTTCAGTTCTCGCAATTGCGATAAGAGCGTGAGCATTACGGACAAGAGAAACAATCTCCAATTCACCAATTCTAGGCATGATGATTAATTCTACACCCATCTCCGTTGCCTTCTTCTTCATTTCATCAGTTTCTCCACCACCAACGTGAACCAACGGCATTGAACTTGCATGAGCTACAGTAAGCGCTTCAAAACTTCCTTTCATGAAACAAGCACGACCAATGGTCAAAAGGTATGGTGTGGTTGGTCTAAGCTCGAAATGTCCCCAAGCCTCCAATTCATCTGTAGTTGGTTCGATCGGCCATGCATGAGGGTTAATCGCTGGCCAAAGTACACCCACTCCAGCCGGCCGTTTTTCCTCATCTCGGAATTCTGGTCTTCCGGCAATCCATGAGTTTAGTGTTGGCCATTTATGCGATGATGCAAGTTTTCGTGCGCTGGTTGGCGTATTTGCTGAAATGATTGTATTTGGCCGATTCCACAACATTCGATGCCACTTCTTGTCCCACCGACGAAGATAAGAAAGAGCCAAATTATTAATCCACATTGGACGTTTGAACGAGCCATCCATATTTCGATGAGAGACGTCGTCATAGATTCCTTTGTTTCGCTCAAGAATGAAGGCATAAAGCGGAAGCGATCGAGGTATTAATTCGAGGATTTCTAATCCCCCTACGCTGATGATAACAAAAGCAGCATCGGCTTGTTGAAGTGGTTCTTTGAATGAAGGGAAAAGGCGTTTCCAAGCCTTTCGAGCAGAACGGCCTGAAGCCGCTGTTATCTCTTTGAGCCCCCCACGAGGCTCTTGCCAAGGCTGAGGAGGCGTGATCAACTCGATGTTGAGTTCTCTGCACGTTTCCACAAGCAAGTCTGGGGCGTTGAGTGTGACCATTGTGATGTCCCATCGTTTCGCATGATCGGGTAAAGCAACAATAAGATCACGTTGACCTCCTCCAAGCAAACCCATATTGCAATGAAAGATGATCAATCGTGGTAGAGTCACTTCTTCACCCGCCGATATATCTGAAGTAAATCTTCAGTAATTGTTGACCAAAGATACGGCTTTGATGCTTCCTTTCCATTCGTAGACCAACGCGTAATTTGTTCCTCATTTGCTTTGAGAATGGTACTGATTGCTTCAAGCAGAGCATCCACATCACCGGGAAGAATCGAGAGACCAGCATCTGGTTCAGTCACTAATCGCCCCAAGTCGTTGACATCCGACATAACTGTGGGCGCTCCTGCATGCATTGCTTCGAGCAGAACCGTTGGGAGGCCTTCGAATCGAGAAGGGAGTAATACGGCCTTTGCATTCTCAAACAACCATCGCTTTTCGCTGTCTTCGACGCGACCGAGTTTGTGAATTAAATCGGGTTGTTTTGCGACCGCAATACGTTGGTCTAACCATTCATTGAGTTCACCAGAGCCTGCGATTGCAAGACGTGCATTCGGTGCGCCTGCAGCACAGTACTTGTCCCATGCATCCATGAGAACATCCAACCCTTTCTGTTCGCTTAATCTCCCTACAAAGACCATGATTGGATGTTGATCCGCATCGCTTGGAAGAAGAGTCGGGCGTACAGCATCCTCTGCAACAGGTTCGAAACCATTTGGCAAGATATCGATTGGATCTTTGACGCCTCGCTGTTGGAGATGATTCGCATAATATGGAGTCAATGCTATACGTGCATTCGAAGTATTGAGTGTATGTCTTCCTTGCACAACCCATCGAAGTGATTTGAACGATTTCGCAATGATGCCTGTTTTGATGTAATCATTATGAAATGTTGTAACAACAGGAATCTTGAGCTTCTTTGCACGTTTCAATGAGCGTCGAATAAGAATTGGAAGGATATCATGGAGGTGAACGACATCAAAATCCATGTTCAATTTTTTAATTGCCACAACTGGATCAATACCAGCTAGAACCATCTTTGGAGGTAATCGAATGACTTCAACACCATCGCGGACGAATTGTTTTTCATCATGTTCAGGTATATCGGCGCACCAAACGGTCGCTTTATGACCTCTTTTGACCAGTTGCCGGGCGATGTGCTCAACGTGCTGATTCCCTCCTCCCAAGTGAGGCCAATACCAGACGTGAACGAGCAGAACGTTCAGAGAAGCATCCGCATCTGAAGGTTCCATGAAGTAAAATGGCATGTTACTGATACATTAGCCAATCCCTTTGTTGCCACAACAGAGGACTGTATTGATTCCTAGGCGGAGTTTTCAAGACACTTCACTGCCAGTACGGACCATGCGAGTCATGGCCCTGTTCATCACGGTCGTTTTGCTGGCTACTCCTGGGTGTACATACTTGGAAGAATCTTCGGAGGAAGAGGTTGATGACACTGCCGAAATTCAATCATTGATTCAAGGATGCACGGACCCTGAGGCAGAGAATTACAATTCAGAAGCAGAGGAAGATGATGGTTCGTGCGTTTATTCAGAACCAGAACCGATACTTGGTTGTACAGATCCAGATGCAACGAATTACGATGAAACCGCCAATGAAGATGACGGAACATGCGAATACCTCGAAACAATTCCGTGCAATGGCATGGTCGTTCTCTGTCACAGAACCTATGATCAAGTAACATTCCCCGAGACGCACAACTCCTTTTCAACGCATGAAGATAATATCTACTATCCAGCAAGCAATCATCTCACGGGCTTTCAAGCACAATGGAATGCAGGAATGCGGGCGTTCATGCTCGATACGCATTACATGACCACAGCAGATAAGAGCGAATCAAACGTGCGCTTTTGTCATGGAAATTCAAACGAAGCATTCAGTCCTTGCACCTATGGGGCTGTTGATCCACTCAACTGGTTGAGCAAATTAGAGAACGAGATGGAAGACGAAGATCGAGACATTGTCACGCTTCTTGTTGAAAATTATGTTGAACCGGACCATCTCAAGAAAGTATTGGATGATGCGGGCTTAGGTGATATGATGTATGTTCATGAGATGAATGCGGAGTGGCCTACGTTGATTGAACTGATCAATATGGATAAGCGGTTGGTTGTTTTCTGGGAACAATCTGGTGATTCTGAACACCCATACTTTCATGACTTCCTTGAATTTGGTTGGACCACTGATTACGCAAATGACGATACGGAATCAATGGATTGCGATCCCCACCGTGGCGATTCAAATCAGCCTGTTTATCACATGAATAATTGGTTGAAGAATCAAGCAGGTCTGTCAGATTCACAGCGAGCTGCAGAAGCCAATGATGTTGATTTCATGGTCGAGAGAGCCATCGAGTGCATCGAACAACATGGGAAGCGTCCGACCTTCATTGCCGTTGATTGGTGGGAAGAAGGCGATGTTGTTGAAGCGGCTAGACTGGTCAATATGATCGAAGACTAGTCGTT
>JABGWN010000026.1 GCA_018645535.1 Methanobacteriota archaeon | reverse complement strand
GTGCATCTTCATTCCATGGCAAATGAAAATCGTTTCAATCGAATCAACTCGTGAAGTAAACATTCCTCAGCCTAACTGGGTTCCAGGTCTTACCCGGCAAGGGTTTGGTGGAGAATCAAGCGAGGGTGAAATAGGGGAGTTCGAGTTACTCAAAGCAGCTCTTCGTGAACGGCCTGAATACATCATTGTGGGTGAGATTCGTGGTGCTGAAGCATACGTTCTGTTCCAAGCAAGGGCTACTGGTCACTGTGCATATTCAACAGTTCACGCTGACTCCGTTCCGTCTCTTGTCCACCGACTTGAGAATAAGCCAATTGATATCCCTCGAGTTTTGTTGCCTGCATTGGAAGCATGTGTCATTCAGATTCAAACACGTATCAACGGACGACGTGTTCGACGCTCGAAGCAGATTGTCGAAATTGTTGGTATTGATCCAAACTCAATGGAAGTTATCACCAACGAAGTATTCCGTTGGGACGTCTCTTCTGATGATTTCATCTTCAGTGGAAAGTCATATGTTCTCGAGAAGATTATGGTGAAAATCAATTATTCTCAAGACGAGATGCGTCGTGAATTGAGAACTCGTAAGCGTATTTTGGAATGGCTTGTCCTCAATGATATTCGTAAGGCTGACCAAGTGTCGCAAATCATTACTGAATACTACGTTCGTCCGAACGAAGTTCTTGCACGAGTTGATGGTCTACGTTGAGGTGTTTCTATGGATTTAACCGCTTGGCAACGCATCTGTCATCGCCTTCTTGGCGGTGTGTTCAAGAAGCGTGCACGCAATGACAAGAAACTGTCAAAAGATCTTGTCAAAGCATCCTTGCCGATGATGCCAGAAGTCTATCTGGCGACTGTATTCGTCACAACAATCGTGATTTCGGCAATTGGAATCGGTATAGTAGGTTTATTCTTCGTTCCTGAAATCGGTGTTATCGATTTGTGGGAAAGTCAGCAAGATCCTGCCACTGAAGCGGTTTGTTTCGAATGGGAATACTGGAATACAGCGCTCATCGATGAAACAAAGCCAGGAAATGGTTGTCCTGATTATGACACCAAAGTATTCCCTCCTGCACTCAAAGTCTTGCTCCTGATCATAGGATTCGCCGTGGTTCCATTCTTTGCTTGGAAATTCAACAAAAATGGAGCGGAACGAGAAGCAAAGCGCCGTGGAGATATGATTGAGAAATATCTCCCCTATGCTGCATCATACACTGCTGCTATGTCCGCTGCTAACGCAACTCCTGCCAAGATTTTCAGATCGCTAGCGATGAACAAAGACATCTACGGGGATGTTGCAGATGACGCAGCTCTTGTGTATCGTGACGTTACTTTACTTGGATACGACTTGATCACTGCAATGAAGATGAGTGTTGATCGCGCTGCTTCTGTATGGTTGACTGAATTTTTCCAAGGTATGGTCGGTACGCTGACTGCTGGCGGTCAATTGAAACTCTACTTCCTCAACAGAGCGGAACACTACATGCGTGAGAACAGAACTCGATTGCAACAATTCCTTGAATCGATTGCTATGCTTGCAGAATCATACATTGTTGTTGCAGTTGCAATGCCTCTGTTCCTGATTGTTATGCTCGTTATTATGTTCTGGGTATCTGGTTCAGGTGCTCAGATGTCGGAAAGCATGCTCTACGGAATCGTTCTTGGATTCATTCCAATGATTCACGTTGCATACGCAATACTGGTCTACACGTCCAGTAAGGAACAGGATATGTAAGGAGGTGACAAGACTTGGCTCGAAAGAAGAAGAACAAGATTGTTGTCGATCTTGACTTACCCAAAGACGACAGTACAATGACCAAATTGTACGCAATCTTGTTTGTTTCGATTCTTCTTGGTATGGGCACTGCAGTTATGTGGGCTACCAATTCTGGTTTCATTCCAACGACAAATGGCGAACCGATGTTCACCAACGTGGCCTGCGGCGCCATTACTGGAGATAACGAAGCCTTCAATGGAAATACAAAGCCAACCTATGCTCAAAATCAATCATGTTCTCTTTTGCAAGACAGTCCTGACCTTGTAACATGGTCTGGTGAAGAATGGGAAGATGTCATTTTCAGGGGTAAAAATTTCGATGTCCCTGGAGTTGATCCTTCGATGACTGGCGGGGAAGTTGTCCTCCAGCCGCTCAGGTTGACGTGTGAAGTAGATGCAAACG
>JABGWN010000200.1 GCA_018645535.1 Methanobacteriota archaeon | reverse complement strand
TGATGAAGAGAATGAGGTAGGATTACCCCAAGACCAAACAACCCTTTCTGATTTCGGATTGGAAATTTCCCCCGAATTAGAATCTATAGAAGGTTCAGATGAAGAGGATGTTTTCGTTTTGGAGAAGAAAAAGAATCGTGCGTGGACTCTACCCCTTCCGGGCCCATCTAGCAAACCCACTGACCGAAAGTGAATGGGTTCTCCATACATGATTTGATAAACCGTTTTACTACGGCAGACACATGGAATCTGTAACCAATCCTAAGCTATTAGAGAATCGTTTGTTCTACAAGCTGGGTGAATTTACTTACGATTACAGGAAAAGAGTCCTCGCAGTCGGCCTTTTCGCTTGTATTGGGATGGCTTCACTTATTGCCATGGGGCCTAACTGGGCCGAGTCATGGGGTGTTGGAGAACACGAATCCGTTCAAGCAAGTGACCTTCGAGAAGATGCATTCATTGGCGAAGAAGAGGATGCGGAAGGCTTCGTCTTCCTTGTGTATCACGAATCTCTTGACGATTCTTCTCAAGAATGGCAAGATGCAGTGACTGCAGCACTTGCAGATTGGGAGGGTATGGATGATGTCTCTATCGAATATTCCTGGAATACCAACGGCGATGAACGGACCGAATTTGTCTACTCTGGTGAAGATGGTTTTTGGGCTAAAAACAGAATCACAATCAACCTTGATCGAACCCAAGCAAAAGCACTCTATGCTGATAACCACGAAACAATCGAGATATCAAAGGACTTTGATTCTTGGAAAACCGGTCAAATCGCTATTGACGTAACCTTTGATACACGAATACAGGATGACCTAATCACTGCTGAATTAATTTCTGGTCCTCTGACACTCATTATTCTTGGAATCGTTTTCGGAACTATAATTGCTGCAATCTTACCGCTTGGAGTCGCAATATTGACGGTCATCTCAGCAATGGGACTCACTATTTGGCTCTCGAATACGATGGAAGTGACTCAATATGCAATCAACATCATCACATTGATTGGAATTGGTGTCTCAGTCGATTACTCACTCTTCCTCGTCAATCGATTCCGTGAAGAATTAAACCGAGGGCGAGATATTCGTACATCCACGGCAATGACCGTAGCAACAGCAGGTAAGGCAGTGTTCTTCAGCGGAGTTACCGTTGCAATCGGTTTGATGGGTATGCTGTTCTTTACAGGAACTGGTTTACCGAGTCTTGGGATCGGCGGTACACTTGCTGTCTCTGTTGCAATGCTTTTCTCAGTCATTGTGTTACCAGCAGTGCTTGCATTACTTGGTCACAAGGTATTCATTGGAAAAATAAAATTCGCTTTTAGCACAGAAAATGACACGGGCGATGGTGTATGGGCTAAGATTGCCAAGACAGTTATGGAGCGCCCATGGGCTGTTCTCATACCAACGCTTGTTATTCTCTTAGGTGCTGGCCTCCCGTTCCTTCAAGCAGATTTCTCGATCGCATCTCGTGATGCTTTACCACCAGATGATGAGACAAGAGTTGGATTTGAACACATGGATGAAAAATGGCCAGAAAAAGCAGTCAATGTTGCTTTGGTGGTCATGGATTTTGATGGGCAAGATCCACTCGAGGAATCGAACCTCAGAGCAATGCATCGTTGGATGGTTGACCATGTCAATGATTCTCGGGTCATCGAAGCGTTTGGTTATGCCCTGCCTTCAGCGAATATGAATGAATCTGAAGTCGTTGCTTATTGGCAGGCTCCAGATGAACTACTAACCTTAGAACAGCAAGCAACTCGTGAATATTTCCGAAATGAATTCATTTCCAACAACGTAACTTTTGTTGTGTTTTCTCTCGATGGCCCTATCACTGGTCAAGACAGCCGAACGTTTGTTCAAGATGTTCGTGATGAACGAAACGAATTCCTCGATGAACTGAACATTGGTGACGATGGCGCTCTTTTAGTTGCAGGATTTGCAGCATACAGCCTTGACATTCTTGACTCAATCAAGGAAAACTTGCCCTATGCACTGGCCTTTATTTTCCTCTCTACGATCGTCCTGATTTTCATTCAAGTCCGTAGCGTTATTATTCCAATCAAGGCTATCATCATGAATATCCTCTCAATCTCTGCTACATTCGGTATGCTCGTCTTTGTGTTCCAATGGGGCTATGGGGCTGATCTTCTCAACTTTACAGCACAGCCAATTGAAACTACAAATCCAGTCATCATCTTCTATATCGTCTTTGGACTTTCTATGGACTACGAAGTACTGATGTTGTCACGTATTCATGAAGAATGGGAAGTGACAGGAGATAACACCCAAGCTGTTGCCAATGGATTACAAAAGACTGGTCGATTGATTACAGGTGCTGCAGCAATTATGGTCGTTGTTT
>JABGWN010000199.1 GCA_018645535.1 Methanobacteriota archaeon | reverse complement strand
GCCTTTTGAACTTCCATCTCTGCAGTTCTTCGAGCAACTTCAGCACGTTGCATTGCATGTGCCTCTTTCTCATTGAGATCCGCTTGATACGATGCAATTTCAGCACGAGACAAGTTTTCTCCTTGAACACCAAGTGCTTCTTGTTGTTGGACGTAAACACGTCGGTCAACTTCAGCAGCTTTCTGACCTTTTTCAGATTCAGCAACATTTTCAGCAACTTGTACGGCTCTTGCACGATCTGCACTCGCTTTACCGATTGCACCATCACGCTCAGCGTTTGCAACGTCGACAAGAGCATTGTTTACTGCGCCTGCAGCTGCTTTCTTACCGATGCTGTTGATGTAGTTCGATTCGTCTGTAATATCGATGATGTTGACGTTGATGAGGTAAAGTCCCAATTTGTGAAGTTCAGCACCAACGTTGTCACGAATGAGTTCCAAGAAAGAATCTCTGTCTTGGTTAATCTGCTCGATTGTTAGACTTGCTACCGTAAGTCGAAGTTGACCGAGGATGATTTCTTGAGCCATTGCTTCGATGGCATCCTTGGTAAGATGTAGAAGACGCTCAGCAGCGTTAGCCATAATCAACGGATTTGTGCTTACACCAACAGTGAATGTTGATGGTACGTTGATACGAATATTTTGTAATGAAAGTGCGTTGTCCAATGGGATAGAGATAGTCATTGGAGTAAGTGAGATTTTCTTGTATTCTTGTACAAGAGGCCAGACCATGACGGCACCTCCGTGGATACAACGTGATGCTGCACCCCCTTTGATACGTCCATAGACAACAAGGATTTCGTCAGAAGCACAACGCTTGTATCGGGTTACAAGAAGGATAAATCCAAATGCTCCAACTGCTAATACTGCAAAAATTATGAAAACTGCCCAGGTCGATGCGTCCGCCATGGTCAATTTACAGAATCCATCTTATTAATTGCTTTGCCTACGTTTCAAGTCCTTGATTCTGGCTACTCTTCTGAAGTATCGTCGAGTGGGATTACAATCATTGTCGATCCTATTCGATCGATAACTTTGATAAATTCCCCGCTTGGTATAAGCATGGACTTATCCTTAGCACGTGCTATAACGTTCTTCAGTGAGCCGCCAAGTGGAATTTGAACTTCTCCAGATTCATTTGGTCGGATTCGGGAGTATACTTGGCCTCTCTGGCCAATAGCATCATCGTAATTCATGGTGCCATCAGCTTGCAGGTGACTTATTCCTCTCATCATTTGAGCCATCCCATACATTCCACCAGCAGCACCTGCTCCGCCAAAGAGGACGGCAACAACATCGCTTCCAGTTGCGGATAATCCAAACATTCCAGTGAGTCCGAACATCATGACTGCAACAGATAATCCCTGGATACTGAGCATTTCGAATCCGAGGTCTGTTCCAATGTCTGCATCAAAACCAACTGCTTCTCCAACGCCTCCAATGATGTCTCCTACGAGCATTAAAATCATCATGATGAAGAAAAGGATGCCTCCTAAAATTGCGCAACTAACAAAGATGACTTCTAGTAAGGTTGGCGCTTCGATTCCTGCTAGGTCTGCAAGCCATTCAAAGATACTCATATTTCCCAATCCAAGGTTGGCCTTAATTGTCTTTACTGGGAGTTCGGGCTAATTTGTACCGTTCGATGCCAACAATGACTGAGATGGAGAGTCCTGCCAAAGTCGCCGATATAATGTTGTTAAATCCAGCACTCCAGCACAAAAGCCATGTCCAGAGGGGCAAAAACATGAGAAGTGAGCGTTTCAAAAACGGCCAAAAACCACCGAACAGTTCTTCAGCACCATCATCAATGGTTCGAAAGGTTGTGATATCAGGGGAAACCATGGTAATCGATGTCAAAAGTCGACGAAGAAGATGAGGGTGATCAGGGAAACAACCCAGGTTATGACACCGAAACCAACGCCTTTGCCTTGATTCTTGATGGCATCTTCATTGACTTCACGATTAAGTTTTAGTGGATTCAAAAGTAATTCCTTCTGTTCCATACGGAACACAACGATGGCAAGCATGATGGCAGCGGCTGCTCCTCCGCCAAACAAAGTTGTAACCCATCCCTCTACTTCTCCCATGAGTTTAATCGATAGGAAAAATTGGGTAATTCCGAACATAAACCAAAGGAATGAACCACGTTCTGCTGCCGCCATGGTAATCCTATACACTCCTTCCTCTTGAATCCAATGCCGACGGGAGTAAACAAAATCTCGTGTTTTTGTTGACAGATGTTCATCAATAAAGAGTTCCATGGGGGTACATGGGCGAACTAAGATATGCGGTGGGAGGCTCGCCCATATCTCATTCACTCTCTCCTCTACTGTTTTCTCTGGTATTCCATCACTTGAAGAAAAATGAACAGATTCCAAACTTAACCCCTCGACCGTTGCGGCTGATTGAATCTGTACACGTGGACGAAGTCTTGGGATGGGGGTATATTGAGCATGATCAACATAATCCTGATTGGGCCCATCTGAATAGCCGACTTGACTTGCACACAACGCAACTAACTCGACTCGTAGAAGAAGTCCTAACCAGAGGTATACATCCCTCCTTTGAAGGATTCGAACCCTCTCGTAGACGGACTCCTGTGTCAAATTACCTTCCTTCGCAATATTATGGAGAAGAGGTTTGGATGAATCTAACCTCACCATTGAAGCATCAATTGCAGAGTATGGCATTCACGGCTGTAGACAAGGGGATGGATATTCTGTCTGTCAATACGTTGCGATGGACTGGTAACGGTTGGTATTGCGCTACCACTGACGGTGCAGGCGTGGTTGATGTTGCAATTCACCACGGAATCAATGTTGCTTCAGGGGCAGTACTTGGGTTGAATGGTGGCGGAGGTTCTGCACGTTCAATTGCAGATGCTTGGCTTGAGTCAGGAGGCCATGTTGTTTCACTTGGTGGGCGAAGAAAGATCGACGCTTCCCTCGTAAGCAAACAGTTAGCCGATGTTGAACAGCTTGACTTGCTTGTGGATTTTGACGGCACCTATGACGGTACTCTCAATGCAAAGCGAACCCTAATTCCAGATTATTTGCTGTTGAATCGTTCGCGAGAAGAGCAAGAATTGGCACTGAGTGTTGAGAATACAACCATCGATGGTAGATGGATGCTTGTAGGTCAACATCTCGAATCATGGCGCCGCCTATGGGCTCCTCAATGCGCTGAGCATTTGCCGACTCTTGAGCAACTTATGTCCTGGTTGTTCAATTGTGAATTGGAACTGGCTATTTCAAGAAGCAAATCTATGGAAGAATGAAATGTTGGAAGACCCAGCCAACCCTATGAGCGCACGCTCCTTGGTGATGTGTGGGTTGCTGATACTAGCAACCTTTTCGGGAGTGCAAGCATTTCCTGAAGAGGATTCCAACTTCCAACCTTCTCATTCAGGGCCTGACTTTCCAGTGGGGTATATCGATTTTTCAGTGAACCAACAAGGACCTCCTGGCCAAGATCATCGCCTTGTTTATCCTGCAATGGTTTCAGGAGAAGACAGTGAGGTAGCAGGGAACGGCCCATTTCCATGGATGGTTCTCATTGTCGATGAAAATGAAACTCCTGAAAACTACATGCTCCTTTGCTCACGAATTGCACAAACGGGTACAATGGTGTACATTTCTCCATGGCAAACCTATGCAGAAGTCAGTGATATCGTCTCTGAGTTAGAGGATATACAAGATTGGATTCATAATGCAAATCAATCGAATGAGGCTGTCCTTGGGATGTTTGGCTCTGT
>JABGWN010000198.1 GCA_018645535.1 Methanobacteriota archaeon | reverse complement strand
GACACGAGTGAATCGGCTGAAGCATGGATCCTAGATTTGAAAGACAAGAATCCAGATTATTATAACTCTCGTCTATCGGTCTATAGGAAAAAAGTTAGAGATGACTTAGCCAAACATGGCAATGCAATGTGGACTTTACATGACTCTTCAAGAGAGACGCTTATTCGTCTAAAAGAGATTGGGATTGGACTGATTATTCTTGATGAATGCCATCATATGTTGCATCACTGGGGCAGAGTGCTTGCAGAAGTGCGAGAATTCTTTGACGATCCAATCGTATTGGGATTAACTGCTACTCCTCCTGACTATTCTCAAATCGACGATGAAGATGCGGAACGATATCAAGAATTCTTTGGGGAGATTGACTACGAAGTTCCAGTTCCTGCTCTTGTTCGAGATTCTAATCTTGCACCTTATCAGGATCTGTGTTACTTCGTTCGTCCCGCAAGGAACGAGCTGGAGTATATCTCAACTGTCGATGATGAATTCGACCAACTCCTCTCAGAAGTTCAGAGCCCCACTGAAGACAAAAAAAGAGTACCTGAACTTCAGCGGTGGATTTACGAGGTTCTCGATAAGCGGATTTTACCAGGAGGTAAAAGCGTAACTTGGCAAAAATTCCATACCAAAAACCCGGATTTTGCGGATGCTGCACGAATTTATTTGACGAAAACTCGGATTCAATTACCTCAAGGAGTCCCTAGTCCTTCAGAGGATTTACTGAATTCAGGCCTTAACAAGCTCTCATACTTACGTCCAGTTTTGGACCTATACGTTCGTCATGGACTTCGTCGTTCTGAATCCACGGAGGATCATAAAAGAGGAGAAGATCTCACAAAACGGTTGAGGCTCTTGGGAATTCAAATTACTGAAACCGGTTCAAGGCCATGTGCTTCTCCAGTTGGACGCATCATGGCTTATTCATCTTCGAAGGTCAAGGCGATTTCGGAGATCATTACCACTGAAATGCAATCTTTAGGGCCTGATATCCGTGCGGTAGTTATTACGGACTTTGAGAAAACCTCAGCAACAACTCTTGTGGAAGGAGTTCTCGATGAGGAGGCTGGAGGTGCTGTTGCAGCATTCAGAGCCTTAGTCGCTTGTTCGTCCGGTGATATACTCGATCCTATTTTGATGACTGGAAGTACTGTACTTGTTGATGATGATCTGGCTGGACGCTTTCTTGAGGCTGCTCGAGCATGGATTGCTGAAAGAAATCTGAAGATTGTTCTGTCTGATAATCAAAAGGATTCGTATCATGAGATCGTAGGAAAAGGAAAAGATTGGATACCCCGTTACTATTCGATGATGATCACTGAATTCTTCCAAAACGGATTGACAAAATGTCTCATCGGAACAAGAGGACTCCTCGGGGAAGGTTGGGATGCTTCAAAAATAAATGTACTCATTGACCTGACAACTGTCACTACGAGTATGAGTATTAACCAACTTAGAGGACGTTCAATTCGTTTGGACAAGGAATGGCCAGAGAAGGTTGCAAATAATTGGGACATCGTATGTCTAGCAGAGGAATTCACAAATGGTTTCGCTGATTATAATCGATTCAAAAAGAAACACAAGCAATTGTACGGGGTTTGTGACGATGGTGCAATTGAGAAAGGTGTGGGTCACGTACATGCTGCATTTACTGAAGCACAGCCCGAAGGTATCAATGAAGGCATGGCAATTTTCAATGAAGAAATGCTTAGAAGATCTCGAAACAGAGTTCGCAGCCGTGATTTATGGGGCATAGGACTACCCTTCTCTGCATTACCTACACAGGCGGTCGAAGCGAAATGTGCTGCAGGATTTGCAGGAGGATTCAAATTCGGGGTTAGGAAGGATAGTCCTTGGACTGATGATTCTTTGATTCAAGCAATTGCTTTCGCTATCTCAAACAGCCTCATCCATACAGGCCACATTTCAGCTAATTGTCAAATGTCAGGGGGAGATAGAGGAGGCGGATGGCTTCGAGTGCATCTAAACAACAGCACAGAAGAGGAAGCGGCCATTTTCACTGAAGCATTGGAAGAGGTACTTGGAAGACTCGAAAAGCCACGTTATGTCATCTCGAGATCTTCGCGTTTCTTTGAGGAAACTTGGCTGACAAAACTTCTTCCTGAAGTATTAGCGAAGTACATGAGGCCAATAAAAAGTCAACTCGTAATGTATCACTCAGTCCCTAAAATCCTAGCAGGGAAAGCCGATGATGCAGAGGTGTTCCTCAAATATTGGAAAGAATTTGTCAGTCCAGCAGAGATATTTTATGCACACAGTAAAGACGGCAAGCAGCGATTAGAGTATATCCGACAGTTAGGGCGGACGCCAAAGAACTCACTTCACAGAAAGCAAATATTCCTATGAGCAACTTGGGCAAGTAAGGCCACTGCCCTTACACGACTCGCAGAATCTCTCTCTACACTTATAGCATCGGAAATCAAAGGCGCTAATTGAATTTGAGCAACCTTGACCTGCACATTTTGCATCAGACTTGGCCTCATTTTTTGCTGCACCATCTGAGATACTACCCCAAAAGTTAGAGGAAACTTTTTCCGATTTCTGATTAGAACTTTCAGATTGATAACCGACTTGTGGTGTATCTTGGATACTCAATCCTAAAGTTGACATAACAAACTGATTTTGAAAAAATGGCTTAGCAGCCTTTTCGCCAACGTTGAATAAACTCGAATAAGTTCTGATAGCTTCGTCAACTGTAGTTACAGTTACTCCACTTGAGTTTATTTTGGCGACTATAGAGTGATACTGATAGTTTCTGTAATCAACAGTTGCTCGGTAAGTCGGAGTTCTTGGCATTTGATTAACTGGCGTAATTTGCATAATTCCATTCACTACAAGTATTTGTGCAATTAATCCAAAACCAAAAAAAATGGCTAAAACAATCCATAATCCAGTATGAACTGGATCACGAGTAGATTGGATCATGAATCCCATCACCAAAGTGAACAGCAATATGCTTGAACGGTTTGTTTGTATAGCCATATTATCACAAAAGTGTGGCTAGGCGCTGTCCCCGAGCACCGTCGCCGATTGTTTCTAACGAACTTTAGTTCAATGTCATAGTCCTAAGACTCCATTGGGGACAGTTTATTTTAACTGCAAGCAGTCTATAAATTATCAGTCGCGAACAATCATTCTGATGCTTGGGTCACTGTTTCCTGCAAGTTTCTCAAATTGAGAACGAACAATAGGAATACCGAGTTTGGTTAGTAATGATAAATGTGCTTTTGAAAAAATTGATTTTGAATTGTTATCGTTAATAATTGAGATGAACTTTGGCTCATTGTGCCATATCCCATCATCATCCATTATTCCGGATATTCGAACCCAATAATGCTCTCTTTGT
>JABGWN010000197.1 GCA_018645535.1 Methanobacteriota archaeon | reverse complement strand
GTCATCTCTGCTGTTGGCCATGAATCTGATTTACTTGTCAGTGATGTTGTTGCTGACATTCGTGCATCAACGCCAAGCCATGCCATCGAGTTAGCAGTTCCAATTCTTGATGATGTTCTCTCACTCATGGTCGATCTTGAAGACCGGTTGCACAGAGGCTCTATACGTCGATTCGGTGAGGAGAATTCACGATTGCAACAATTGCAATTACGCTTACGTCTTGCTCCATCAAAAGGCTTAGACAATGCAGTTCGTCATTTGGAACGGCTTGGAAATGATCTCAACGGTTCTGTTCAGTCTACAATTCAAAAACATAAGCAGAGATTAGCTATGCTCGAAGGAACGCTTCAAGCTGCTCATCCACAGCGAGTCTTGGAACGAGGTTATTTGATGACAACCAACCAGAAAGGCGAAGTTGTTGGTAAAGTTACAGATTTAACAGCAGGAGAAACTGTCTCTCTGCATTTTGCTGACGGTACAGCCGACGCAAACATTGACAATATACAACAAAGAGAGGGAGAATGATGACAGAACAAACCTATTCAGATGCGCTACGACGATTGGAATCTATTGTTGCTGAACTTGAACGCGGAGGCATGGATTTGGAAACCACATTGACACGATTTGAGGAAGGTTCTGCTTTGCTTGAGCGTTGTCAGGGTGAACTGAAAGAAGCCGAGGGGCGATTAGAAAAATTGCGCCTGGGAGATGCAGAAGCCATGGTTGAAGAGGCGAAGAAGGAATGAATAAACTGCAGACGAAGATTCAACGGCGTCTCGTTAAAGCAATGGGCTCTTGGAGAGATCCGCACATGACAAAGCCTCTGCTGGAGTCAGAGAATGTTCAAGCCATCGATATATCCGAAGAAGGAAATGTTCGGATTAAATTCCGCCCTTCACGGCCGCATTGTCCATGTTGCCTTATCGATGCTAAGGAATTGAAACTCCACTTACAAGGAACAAAAGGTGTGAACTCGATTCAACTTGAAATCGTTGATGTCCCTGCATCTGAACGTTGGTCAAGATTGGTCAATGATTGACGCCATTGTAAGAAGAAGTAAGCAGGTACAGTCCAGCCACCTACTGACACAATCCATGTGAGGGTTGAGCCAAGAATTACTCCATGAATCGGAAAGAGCCACATTGCAACAATCGCGTAAACAGCAACACTTGCTCCACCCAACATCATCGGGCCTGCGGCTCCTTGAGGGACATCTTGTCCTTGCGATAACCAAAGGGCAACCATCGATGTCAAAAATATGGCAGGGAAGGTACTAACCAATCCTGAAATCATTGCATACGAAAGACTAGACAACCAAACTGCACATCCGATGGCAAGGGCTGCAGCGCCGCCTCGGGCGATGAGAACGATTGGACGAACTCGATGGTTTCCTTTAGGAGCAGGAACGGATGTCCATGTGCTCCAAACACCGAGTAGAACCAAAATCAAGAGAAGAATAAGTCCAAATGACAACTCACTAAGTCCCTTACCCTGAACTAAATCTGCCCCATAGAGGCCAATTGTTCCAACTGAAGCCCACACAAGAAGAGACAGAAGCATTGTCGTCACTAATCCTGTACCAAACCGTGTTGGTACCTTCATCCATACCAAAAGAAACAGAGCATTGACCAACATTCCCAGTGGAACAACGGACATTGCTCGATCAAATTCAGAACCTGTTGACATACTGTACATCCCAATGGCTGCAGGTATAATCGTTGTAGGGACTGTGGCCAAGACGCCCCCTGTTCTACCTCCAAACCTTTCGATTGCAACCGTTACTAATGTAGCAACTATGCCTGCAAAGAAAGCAGAAAGAAGTACTGAGGAAAGTAACATATCACTCAAACGGATCAATGTTCACAATTTGTTCTATGTCGATTCGCGGATAACCACGCTCTCGAGCATTGTCAGCGGCTTTCATCAACATTCTGCGAATCCATCCAAATGCCATAAGGGCACTGAGTCTGTTGACTGAATCGATGAAATGCATTGGATCTCTTCCAAGATTTGCATGCTTACGGATATCGGATTCAAGTTCCGAAACCATGTCCCCGTATGTGTATAGTAAATCTTGAGCGCCTTCATCGGTGATGGCCATTTTTGCATGCGTACGGGCCATTGACTTTACGTGAGGGATTGTGATCAATCCTCCACCTTGTACCTGAATTCCTTCTTCTTCAACCTCTTCTGTATCTTCTTCATCCGCTGATTCGCCTTTGCCCATCGAATTCAATGCGAGTTGGAGATGGCGTGGTTTTATGGTTGAAACGCGATCTCTTGAGGCTGCTTCTTCACAATTTCTCATGAGCCTTGCGAGGAACTTTTCGATGAATTCAATTCCACCTTGAACTGCTGCTGAACCAACAGATTCTACTTGTTCGAGTCGATCGATCATCAGTTCTCTGGTTCGATTGTAATTCAATCGTGTACGATTTGAATCGTCTAAGGTCTTTCGCTCAGGATCATTTTCAAGCGTAGCTTGTTCCATTGAAGGGACCAGAGAGTCAAGTTCAGAACAAACAAGACCAACAAGTGATTCTTTTACTGCACCAGAAATACGCATCGTTGTAAATGTCGATGCTACTGAACCGATGTGGCTAGGAGCGTAGGGCTTTGCCGGCATATCACAGGCTACCTTTCCACCTCTTTGAACACACCGTGATGAATGGCTCTTACCATTCAGTCAACCATGGCCATGCGCCATCGGCTGTTACTGGACGCATTCCATCTTCATCACGAATCCAAGTATCTTCAGAGCCAATGCTTCCATCTGCATGAACGACCTTTGGCTCAATAGCCATCGTCCCTCCAATCGGTAATGGACGATCAAATCCTGCAGCGACTACAGGAGATTCATCCAGTTGCAAACCTACTGAGTGTCCAAGGAATTTCGATTGGTCTGGAACCATTCCCATGAGGTGATCTTGATGACCGAGTTCGTGTGCTAATGCTTGACCTTCAACCCAAGCATCACTGCATAGGCCGCCTTCATCGAGAACACCTACGACTGTATCTTTGACAGCCAACATATCTTCCAGACGTTGATTCCATTCTTGAGAAAGAGACCCGAGAGAAAACATTCGAGTCATATCAACAACATAGCCTCGATGAACGTGAACAAGGTCGACAAGTACTGGTTCGTTTCTCTTGATTTTATTGAATCCAGAACCCATGCCTGCGAGTGGGTGTGGTCCTGCGCCTCCAACTGCCGAGTCAAAGAACGACGGGACTCCGCCTGCTCTTCCTGAGACAATGACACCTCGATTGCATTGCAAAGGGAAGCGACGCATCTGAACTTGACCTCCAAATCCTTCACTACGACTGATTGCTTCAGCTGCCGCAACCAAGTCCAGTTCAGTCATACCTTCTCCACCAAGTCTCGAAACAGCATCAAACATTCTCATCTGAACTTCTGCTGCTGCTTCCATCTGGTCTTGCTCCCATGCTGACTTGACTTCTCTCAATCGATGAATCAACGATGTGGCATCTGCACATATCCCAAGTGGCGAGAGGGCGTTTGAAAATCGGTTGGCAAATGTTGTTGGCAGTTCACCAAGTTGTAATGCTGGAGCCTCAGTGACTCCTCTTGATTGCAAGGTTTCGCTAAGAATTCGTAATCGAGGGAACGGTTCGATACTGAATGGAGCATTGTCATCTCCAGCTTCATATTGTGCACGTTGAAGTGATCTGCGGACAAAGAATACAGGGCCATCGCCACCTGCTTCGATACTACCGCCTGCTGCTTGAGCTGGTACGAACATAGAGCCGTCTTGTCTTCCACCAGCGAAATAGTACAAATCGATAGGGTGTTGAATGAGGACACCTGGAAGTGAAGAAGACTGTAAAGCAGTAGCGAGAGCGTTCAATCTCTGCTCAAGTTCCGAAACTGGTACACGCCAATCCTCGCCTTCGGGGCCAGATAATACGGATGTATCCCAATCGGACATGATACGGCTTCCAGTTCGTTATTCAAAACCACTACGCTTGAATTCTTCAAGAAGAAGGGGTTTCAACTTCTGGTAATTGTGCTGATTCTGTTTTCATAATGCGCTCTTCTGCGATTGTACAATACTCTTGGGAGAGGTCCATTCCAACGAACACTCTTCCTGATTGTTTGGCAGCAACACAGGTTGTTCCTGAACCATTAAATGGGTCAAATACGATATCGCCAG
Source organism: Methanobacteriota archaeon (assembly GCA_018645535.1). GTDB lineage: Archaea > Thermoplasmatota > Poseidoniia > Poseidoniales > Poseidoniaceae > MGIIa-L2. Next base: position 329 of record JABGWN010000197.1, on the reverse strand, counting down.
CAAATGTGAACATCTCAATACAGCGCCGAGGCAATTCAACAGGGAATGGCGCTGGGTGATTGACTCGACTTGCACGTTCTGTAGCAAACCTCCAGATGGATTTGGTTTGTTCGATGAAATCACGTTTCTCGATTGTATCAATACGTCCTTCTGCACGTTCTTTTTTCGAACGTGGAAGTTTGTAATCACCTTTTGAGAAAACAAGGAGATATTCATGTATATCGCGAAGACAAGGATTGGAAGCACTCTGAAAAGATCCCCAAGCACAAGATGATCCAGCACTTGCAGATTTGTCCCAAATAATCTCTCCACGCATGAGGAATCCCAAT
>JABGWN010000196.1 GCA_018645535.1 Methanobacteriota archaeon | reverse complement strand
GGGTGAAGGTCGACCTCCATGAAGCGAGGAGAGCCCACCACTTCATCAAGCCAACCCTTTGTTGACCCGAGTCAACATTCACTCGTCAGTATCTTCTTCGGAAGAGGAACGTCGACCAGCGAGCATTGCAGCACCGAGAGCGACCAAGGCGCCCATCACACCGAAACCAGGCGTTACCTCATCGTCAGTTAAATCATCAATAGGGCAGAAACTTACTGTGATTGAGGCTTGTCCATTACCCATTGCAGTTGGAGTTTGGTCGGCTGGTCCCAAAATCATCTCTTGCCATCCAGCAGGATTGTCGACTCCCAAACCATCGCCAAGCACTGCAGAGACAACTTCTGTTGCGTAGATCACGTTTCCATTTCCATCGCGTAATCCAACTGAATCAATATTGAAGCCAACACCAAGGTTCGATGTACTCAAATCTGATCGAGCTTGAATCGTGATGAAACTCCCGTTTTCGTTGAATTCACCGTCTGCATTGGATACAAAGATATCATAATACTCGTAATAGCCTTTGAAGTCGAAATTGTTTGCACCCTGCACAATATCTGCATGCAAATGGTTTGCTGTATCTTGGATATCGTATTGATATTGGTAATTGCCACCAGTCATCTCAATGACAACGACTTCGATGAATTCTGTTTGGCCAATCAACCCGTTTCCACCAGTGATTTCGCCATTTGTACAGAAGCCAGGCTCTGCAGGCTCAAAGTTGCCGATGAGCAAAACCTGCAGTACATCACAGAGCCCATCGCCATCGAGGTCTTCTGGAATTACACTGGAATCAAGTGGATCCGAGAAACAGACCTCTTCGATGACATCAGCCCAACCGTCATTGTCGTCATCATCATCTTCTGGATCAAGAATTCCGTCACCATCAGTATCCTGAATGCACAGCCATACTGGTTTCGTCGTTAGATAGGCATGAGTGTTGCCTCGAGTGTAGAAGACGATCTCTTCAGGGGCGCTTGTTCGAGTTTCAACTGTATCAGGCCAGAAGCGTTGGCAGTATTCGAGTTTACGATCGCCCCATCCATCAGATCCCCACTGAGCATTGAGGCCTGCTCCTGCTGTCCCGTCTGGGTCAGTCATCCAAGTGCCATCTTCATTGTGTTGGTTGACCTTACCGTACCACATGGAAATACGTGGACGTTCATCGGTGGTGTTGAGGAAGAGATCGATGATATCGTCAAGAACCACTCCCTCATTGTCTTCGAGAATGTCGATTGACCCATACTTCCAGCATAGCGTCGTACGGCTGTCGTTGTAGGCACTCTCGATGTAGATTGTGTAATCCGCACTTGGATTCATGTTCTCAGGGAGCGTGATGGTATGGGTTCCATCGTTGTCCTCGATACTTGAGAAGTAATATTGAGCACCCCAACCGCTCAGGAGCGCAAGATACACCTCTGTACTCACGTCACCGTCCATGGTCCAGCTAAAGGTAAGATCATCTCCCGATTGAAGCGAAGCAGGGATTCCCTCGAACGTTAAGAAAGAACACGCGCCAGTCAAGTTGGTTTCATTATCTGGCTCCTCTTCTTGAACATTGCAATTTACCGTATCAGTGTTGACACAGAAGTCATGGTTGAGTTCATCGATAAGAGTTGAACCATCATAGGAGTATGCGGGCATGTAGAGCATTGCCTTGAAGGTATAATTTCCTCCTTCCCAATCACCAATGATGTTACTCACTGGATTAAACCAAGTAATGGACCATGTTTCGGTTTCATCGTAACTGTCCCATTGTCCAGAGCCCGCATTGTCTTGCATTTGGCTTGATGCTCCTTCCTTCCACAGTTGGTAAACGAGTTCGTAACTTTGGCCATTGTCCAAGAGGCATTCGGCTGTAATCACAAGAGGGAAGTATGCAGTTGTGGCAATTTCTGTGAAGTTCCAGTTGTCGGATAGTTGACCGTTCGAGTTGGTTCCACAATTCGGATTTGATGAATCGCTAACCACAGTAAAGTTGTGTGTAAACCATTCACTAATTCCCTGGGATGAATTTCGCAACCCATACGTCCAAGAGTACGTTCCTGGAGAAAGATCGGCGTTAGCATATGATTTCGTGTTCAAGTCGTAGTATGTAGGTCCTTGAGGAAGGTAGAACATTCCGTCAGTCCATTCATTTGACATGTAGCCATTTGGTCCACTCATACTGAAATTCCAGTAGTATACTCCACCCTCTAGGCAAGGGTGGTATGCGAAAAGTTCGATGTCCTCTTGGCCATAAATGAACTCAGTTTGATTGTTACCTGTGGCCAAATTACGGTTTGAAAGTAAAGCATCTGGTGGACAATTCGAATTTCCTCCGTTGTTGTTCCCACTCGTTTGTCCAACAGTAAACGCAGTGTTTGCAGATGACAAGTGGAAATGATACGTGCTGCTTCCATTGGCATACCAGAGTTCAGCCGACATGTAATAGGTGCCGTTTTCCATATCATACCATGGGTATTGCATCATATAATTCGTATCTGTTGTGGTGAAGTTATTTGATGTGCTTGAATTAACGATTGAGTTTGTATCAGTGTCCAACAACCACCACGAAATGGCGTATGTTTCACCGATCTCAAGGCTTGAAGCATTGATTGTATACAATGCGTCCCATTGTGAAACGGTACCGCCATTCATCGACGGAACCAACTCAACTTCAACATCGAGCATGTTGAATAAGAGCATTCCAAACGACGAACAATCATGATATCCGTCGTTATCTGCATCGTAGATATTTGTCATACTGTTGTTATCAGACACTTCATCAGAATCGTTGAGGCCATCGCCATCATCATCATTATCGACGTGGTCATAGATTCCATCACCATCAAAATCTTTCGGATTAGCATCCCATGAATCAGGAATGCAATCGTTGTCATCATCTGGATCGACATTGTCAGACATGCCATCGCCGTCGTTGTCATTGGCTCCACTGTTGCTTTGGTTATCGAGTATATTTTGCTGGGTAGTATCGGGTATTGCTAGCATTCCATTCGAACTTCGGGCACCTGCTTCGAAAGAGTCGTCTTCAACAAGTTCAGATAATTCGGGCGAAGGGGGGATGTTCAAAGCATACGATTGCATAACGAAAAGCGCTACAATAATCATCACTGTCTTGGTTCTCATGTCTGTGGCATGGAAGAGATAACTTATAGTCCCATCATACAAATCTACCTTGATGGTTTCATCTAGGTTCTATGCTTGGATGAAGGCTACTCTGCCCTGATACAGTGGTTCGACTTCGCCTTGCGCATCTACGCACGAAGGTCGCTGTTCACCATCAATCCTCGAGTTCTTTTCGAGAGATGAGGATGAATGCAACACTCAAGACAGCAATGGTTCCTAGAACACCAATGGTTGGTGTTGAGCCTCCGCCTGGAGACATGATCAACACTGTTCCTGTGCCCGTATTTCCTGCACTTGAACCGTCAAATGCTGTAACACTGCAAGTGACGAAATCAGCAGTAGTGTACCCGGT
>JABGWN010000025.1 GCA_018645535.1 Methanobacteriota archaeon | reverse complement strand
TGAATCTCATTCCATTCTGCTTCGAGAGTGGTTTGTTGTGTAATCATTGGAGATGCGAAAACTGCGAGAAGTACAGCACTTACCAGTAATACTCGCATAGTTATGGCTGTCTGTTAGGTTTAAAATATCCTTTGGTAACAAGACAGTTACCTTTGGAAGTATGGAGCCTCTAACGTTGGAATTAAAATTCGGAAATTCATCACATCACTCAAGAACTGGGTTCACTTGGAAGAACCATGGCGAACGTCCTAACTTTGGACAATATCAACGTCGAAGGCAAGACTGTTCTCTTGCGCGTTGATATCAACAGCCCACTTGATCCTGCAACCAAGTCGTTTCTTGATGATACAAGGATTCGTGCCATTCTTCCTACTTTGAACCGATTATCAAAAGCGAAAACAGTTCTTATTGCCCATCAGTCAAGGCCTGGAAAAAATGATTTCACCAGTACACTGGGTCATGCTCGTGAATTAGGACGTTTATTGGGACGTTCGATTCGGTGGGTCGAAGATATTCATGGGCCAAAGGCAATGGAGGCTATTGAGGAGATGAAGATAGGGGATATCCTCATGTTGAATAACATTCGAATGGATCCTGAAGAAGTGAATCGTAAAGGCGATGCTCTTGCTCTTTCAGAAACACAACTCGTTCAAAATTTGGCGAGTGTTGCAGACGTATTCGTAAACGATGCGTTTGCATGTGCTCATCGTTCAAGTCCAAGTATCGTTGGTTTTGCACATCACCTACCTTGTGTAGCTGGGGAATTGATGGCTCACGAAATCCGGCAAATCGATCTAGCACTTGAATCTCCGAAGAGGCCGTGTATCGCTGTTCTCGGAGGAATAAAAGTCGATGATAGTATTGAGGTAGCGCACAATATGCTAAAGAACAACATTGCGGATGAAGTATGGTTTACTGGTGGAGTTGCTAATCTCGCCATCCATCTTTCAGGAAATGACATCGGAGAAGGAAACCTCTCATTCCTTCAAAATGAATTACAGGGTGCTTGGGATTTAACAATAAAATCTGCTACATCTTTGCTTGAAATGCACCGAGATAAAATATTCTTGCCAACCGATGTTGCAGCAAATGTGGAAGAGAATCGTATCGATATCAAGGTCGAGACTTTGCCGATTCACGCCCCGCTTTTTGACATGGGGATTGCATCAATTCTCGCTCTATCCTCTCGGATTAAAAGTGCTGGAACAATCATACTAAACGGACCCGCAGGAGTCTTTGAATTACCAGATTTCGCATTGGGAACTATCGAGATGCTGAACGCATGTGCAGAATCAACCGGATATGCAGTTATGGGCGGTGGGCATACTGCCACTTTGGTCAGTAAACGAGGTCTTGCAGACAAAATGGGCCACGTTTCAACCGGCGGAGGTGCTTGTTTGGATTACATTGCAGGCAGAACTCTTCCAGGGATTGAAGCGCTCGAGATTAGTGCTCAACGATATCAATTAGAAATCACGCCTGTTCTTCTCGATGAGTAAACGCCCATTGTTGCGTACCTGAATGGGAAAGAAAATCTCCCGAATCAAGCACTAGGCTCTTGAAGAAGTACGAGCAGGAACTGCCATGGGCGATGATACAGCCGTTCGTTATCGAAACGCGGTTTTGTATGATGATCAATTCGTCAAACACGTTGGAGATTTTCTTCTCCATAAGGATGGTACTTGGTCAAATTCAATTGGTGATGAAGATGTTATCGAGGAGATCGATGGGTCCAATCGAGTCATTACTCGGTCCTTACAGAACTGGCATACTCATTTAGCAATGCAACTGAATGCACGGGATTTTAGTGATGGTTTTCCACTTCACCGATGGCTTGATGAAGCCATTTTTCCAACAGAGGCGAAAATTACGCCTGAGTTTGTTCGAATTGGGGCTCAAGCGGCCGCAGCAGAGATGATTCGGACGGGTTCTACCTTTGCAGCGGACATGTATTTCTTTCCAGCCGTTACGGGTAATGTCCTCGATAAGGCTGGATTGCGAGGTTTGTGTGGAGGTCCTGTAAGTGATGCAGCACTCCCATCGCACGAAGATGCACAATCTGCATTAGCGGAACTTGACGGATTGATGGCCAACAATTCAGAGAATGAACGAGTGCAATATGCAATTGCAACTCATTCGGTCTATCTTTGCTCTGAGGAAACTCTGGGAAGAGCGAGTGAACTTGCTGAGAAGAGAAATGGACGGCTTCACATCCACGTAAGTGAAACTCGAAAAGAAGTCGCTGAATGTAAAGAAAAGACAGGGAAGTATCCTGTCGAATATTTGCAATCTATTGATTTTATCAAACCAGGGACAATCTTTGCTCACGCTTCTTGGGTTAAGAAAAACGAAATTAGAATGATGGCTGATTACAATGTTACTGCTGTTCATTGCCCTTCCTCAAATATGAAATTAGCCTGTGGAGGGACTCTTTCCTACCCTCCCTACAAAGATGCAGGAGTTGATCTAAGAATTGGTACAGATGGGGCTGCATCGAGTGGAAATGGGCTGAACCTACTCCATGAAGCGAGATTAGCAAGCCTTGTGCAACGACATGACCATTGGGATTCAACGCTGCTTCCTGCAAAGGATATCTTCGGAATCGCAACAAAGGGGAGTAAAGACTGGGTCGCTTGGAATCTTGACGATATTCGAATGCGTCCTCTTGGTCGCTCGAATAATCGACATCTTGCAAACCTCGTTTACAATGGCGGTGACTGTCTGGATGTTTGGGTGGATGGACAAGCATTACGGCTCAATGGAGAAACGAAAACTGTTGATGAAAGAGCAACTATCAAAGAACTCGACCTTGCAGTAAGTGAGTATTATGATGGTGTCGAATAATCATTCGCGACCATAATAAATCAATGTCACACCGATGCCAAGAATGAACATCGAACCTACAATGCTCAACAATGAATGGCCAATATGTGCTTCATACTCAATATTGACTTCAGTACCCTCGGCTAAAGCACCGTCTTTCGCCCCTAACGCAGCAAAATAGGTTCCTGATTCCATTTCCCAGGTAAAACCAGTATCAGCGGTTGCGCTTGAATCACCGGCAACGAAATTTGATGATGCCCCATCACACCCAAGTCCCCCTGCAAAGTAAGTGGGGGGTACGTCATTACAACGATTCTTCTCATCTTCATCGACAATACCAATCCATACATCATCACGATCCCAGGTTAACGTCAATTCGGTTGAAAGGATACCAATCAATGGGTTACTCGGTAGTGGTTCATCTGAAAAAAATGCTTGATTGGGGGCATTTGGAGTTGGAACGCCTTCAACTTCCCCTTCAAAGGTAAACCCAATCATTCCAGCTACAAGAAAAAGAACAGCAAAGCCGGTTAGACCTACTCCAAATTTTCCCCTTCCAGTTAACGCCATAATCAAGCCCCGACTTCGAATGGTATGAGAAGGAATGACAATGCTAAGATGACATAGCATGCCAGCAACATGGCCCCTTCGAGCCAGTTCGTCTTACCATCATTTAGAATGAAATTTGCAACAAGAACACCCATGAATGTTGCTGCAGTTTCAAGCAAACCGAATTCTAATGAAAGTCCAACACCCATAGCCCAAGCGAAAAGAACCATCAGAGGGGCGACAAATACTGCAATCTGAACACTTGAACCGATTGCAATGGCGAGAGAGAGATCCATCTTGTCCTTTCCAGCAACGATGACAGCGGTGAAGTGTTCTGCAGCGTTACCAAAGAACGGGAGTAGAATGACACCGATGAAGAGGGTTGGCATTCCCCATTCGCTTGCTGCTTTGTCAACACTGTGAACGAGTAGTTCCGCCATATATCCTACAAGAATCGTAGCGAGAATAAGAAGAGTCCATGCATCCTTAATCGACATTTTCGGTTCTTCATGATGAGACGATTCCTCTTCAGTTGAATGGAAAAGATCTGAGTGGGTCTTGAACTGAAAGAAGAGAGACAACCCGTACATTACTAACAATGCTAATGAAGCATATCGAGACAATTCCAGAATGTTCTCATCGGTGACGTTGGAACCTGTATGATGTGCTGCAGCTGGAATGATTAATGCGAGGATTGCCAATAAGAGCAAACTGCCATTCATTGAAAGTGCAGATTGATTAAACGATTGAATCTTAAATTTAATTCCTCCCCATAGTAATGCTAAACCAAGAACAAGAAGGAGATTACCAAGAATGGATCCAATCAATGATGCTTGAACGAGTACGATCATTGTCTCTGCTTGATCAGGATCGCTAAACGCTGTGTAGATAGCGATGCTTGCGATGATAATTTCCACGGCGTTTCCGAACGTTGCATTGAGTAAACCTCCAAGGTTCTCACCAGCTCGAAGTGCTATCTCTTCTGTGGCATGACCCATCAGAAAAGCAAGAGGCATGATTGAAATCATCGAAAACAGAAACGTCATTTCCACGTTTCCTTGGATGTTAAAGAACAGTGTCACTGGTACCGCTAATAAGAGCCAATTCAAGCGATTCTTCAGTGGACTAAAAGCATCAAGTAAACTATCGTAATTTGATTCTGCAACATGTTCAGACATCTTTCTCACCGTGGTTCGCATCAATCGTCGTTAGCCTTACGGCGAACTGGACGCTTGCGAGTTGGGGCTTTGCGGGCAGGTCGCTTACGGACTGGACGCTTGCGTGGAGCAGGATCTTCATCTTCTTCTTCATCGTCGTCTTCATCCTCGTCATCGCCCCAGAAGATGCCTTCTGCTTCGTCTGCATCGATTTCTTCGACAACTTCCTTCTTACGGCGAGTTTTGCGTTGTACAAGATTAACTGCGAACGGATCATCTTCCTCTTTCTCAGGTTCAGGTTCAGCTTCCTTCTTCTCCTCATTCTCAGGTTCCGTTGTAGAACCTGTTCCTGTAATAGCATCCATATCCAGATCTTGGCTTGTACCGATGAATTCTGACATCCAGTCCTCATCTTCTTCTTCGCCAGCCTTCTTCTTCTTTGGACCTGACATGCTCGTTTGCACAATCATTAGGGCAACGATGAACAAGAGTACATTGACTGCAACCGCAATCCAAACCAAAAGATATGGAGGGTCGCTCAGCGATGGAGTGATTTGTTCTGGCTCGGGAGCTTCTTTGAGATCCTCTTCAAACGTACAAACAGTTTCACCTTCGAGATTATTTCTACAGAAATCAACAACAAAGACAACTCGTTGTGAAACTTCATTGCCTGCTGTATCAATACCACGGACAGTGATTGCGTGTTGGCCTGCATCAAACGTTCCAGCTGAGAATTCCATATCGCTTACTAAAGTTGACAAATCTTCTTCCACATCTGTGATTCCTTCGGCGTCAGCCCATGGGGAGGTGCTAGTAATACCGGTTAAACCGCCATAATTGAACGTGAATCTGTATTGTAAATCTCGGATTTGAACATCATCTTCAGCAGCAAACATTAGATGGATTTTGTTTCCATAAAGATACTTCGAACCTTCAGAAGAAGGTGATGGAGAATAAATTGTTACTTCAGGTCCCTTTGCATCAATGTGATAGTTTGTGTTTGTTGTTATGCCTATGTTATCTGCCTCATCGACAAGAGTCATCCTGAATGTCATCTCTCCAGCATTCGCCGATCCTGGTATTGTAAAACTGTAGGAATAGACAGGTCCTTTGTCTGGGTTAAGGGCATTATCGGCAATTTGAGTCATCAATTCTCCGCCTGCTGTTACGTTGAATCCAGTATCTGAGACAACTTCGATCGAAGGTAACGTCGGTAGAAGTTCACTTACTTCGATTTGAATTGTGTATGTTCCTGCAATAAGAGAAGGGCTAGTGTATTCAGAATTTTCGTTATCCAACAATCGTAGTTCAATCGATGGCGCAAGAGTATCCTCTCTTACCAGAATTGAATTCCCACTTAGACCCTCGAGAATATCTGAGTTCGTATTGTTGAATTCATCTGCGACTGTGACTGCATACCAAACCTCACGCTCTGTATCACTTGCAAGAGGAATGTTTCTGATGATCGTTGCAGAATTTTGTTCTCCGACGTTTATGTCATCAAGGACCAATTCCCAACCATCAGCATCGCTTGTCGTGATACTCGTTTGACCACCATTGAATGGATCACCTGAATGTCTCCAAACCTGATAGGCTTCGTTTGATTCCTGAAGGTTGTACCATTCAAGAGCAACAAAACCAAGATCGCCTCTACTTTCGGCATCTACAATTGACGGGTTGGTTGGCGTCGTGATATCGATTTCAACGGGGCCGAACGAATTGTTGTTTAATCCAAGATACTCGTAAGATCCTGTTGTGTGGACATACTGTGCTTCGCTGGTTACGTAGATGAACCATTGCAATACAGCCCCGTTTGCGGATACAACGGATTCATTGAGTACGATATCAAATGTCTCAACGTTATCGTTTGCGAACCCGTGATAAGTTGTTGCCGTTTCAAATTGTTGAGGGGGTGGTTGGAATCCTGAAGCCGAATAAATATGGTATCTTTCGCCTTCAACACCGAGTTGATCGGTCCAAGTTACTCGAAC
>JABGWN010000195.1 GCA_018645535.1 Methanobacteriota archaeon | reverse complement strand
CCACAATATCGAGTTGCCCTTTGACTGCCATTACCGCAGCTTGACCTTCGCCTTCTGCCGCTGCATCCACCCAGCGAACGCCGAGTAAGTCGAGCATTTTTTTGGTGTCATCGATCATCTCAGCACTGTAATGAACAATGCGTTGCGCCATTTTTTGAGCCGTCTGGTAGTCTCCATCTTCGAGTGCTTGCTTGTGGATTGCCTCCGCCTCTAAGCGACGTTTTCGACGTGCTGCAAGTTCATCTGCCTTCAATTCCGGAGATTGTCCATCGAAGACGAAAATAGGTTGGATACCCATTGAAAGCATGGATGTTGTTCGGTTCAGAATACCCATTAGATGAGCAACAACACGTCCCTTGGAGTCTCGTAGTGGCCCACCATCACCAGTTGGAGAACGATCTCGAATTGTTGTCAGAAATTGAAAGGCGGTAAGAAACGCATCAATTCCAACACGCTTACCGCGAAGTTCTGCAAGATTAATTTCTTCAGGTGTTGTAAGGTCCTTTAGATTACAGCCCATAACATTCTGTTATCGTCGAGGGTATGTCATGGTTCGTATGCGGTGCCGTGAAGAACAAGCACACCAAGCGCAGTGTATGGGGGAGCATATCGTGGCCTTGCGAGGTTGGCATCCGGCTCTCGCTCAAGCCGAAGTACGGGCTCTCTTTCCAAACAGAGCCATTCACTGCTTCACTTCACCGCGATTAATGCAGTTTCAACTCAATGAAGAGGATATGGCGAACGTATCAATTTCTTCAGGTATTGAAGCCCTCTTCAAGAACGGAGAGAATCACACGTTTACTGATATTGAATCAATACGTACAATCATCAAATCACATTTGCAACTTTATCCACCGAACGATGAGTCGTGTGCTGTTGTTGCATGGAAGCATGGTCGTGGCATCGAGGGTGTTTCACGTTCAGAGTTTGCAGGACGTATCGGAGGACTGTTGTCTGCTATGGATGCACAGATCGACTTAGAACACCCTCAACAACGATTTGGAATTCTTCTTGACGAACGTTCATCCTCAGTCACGTTTGGTTGGTTACAAGGCAGTGGACCAAAGGGGGATGAAAGTGTCGAGCGTCGTGCAAGTCAACGCCCATTCTTCAAACCCGTAAGTTTAGAGCCAAGACTTGCAAGATTGGCTGTCAACCTTGCCAGTGGACCATTGCAAAAGGGCGCAACTCTCGACCCTATGACGGGTACAGGAGGATTTGCAATAGAAGCGGCATTAAGTGGAAGAGATGTTGTTGCTCTCGATCTCGATGAGGAAATGATCGCAGGTGCTAAGAAGAATCTCGAATGGTCTGGATCAACAGCAAGCGTGTTCTTCCAAGGAGATGCTACGGATGTTCAGGCCTCGATTCCAACCGATGGCCCTCAATCTTTTTCTGGGATTGTTCTCGATCCTCCTTATGGGAGAAATTCGCAAGGCTCTCTAGATCATGAAGAACTACTCAAGCAGACATTACGCAGTTGCTCAACAGTCATAGAGGACGGTTCGCTTGTCCTCATCTTACCGAGTGAGGCAAGAGAATTGTGCTTAGACACAGCCCTTCCCATTGAACAACGACCTGATTTGATTCACTTCGGATGGTCTGAACTTGAACAACTTCTATTGGATTGTAATTGGAACTATGAAGATGCATGGTATGTTTTCGTCCATGGCAGTTTAGGACGCGTCGTCATTTACGCATCAAGCGTTCCTCAAGATTGAGTAATGCGATTGCATCATCATCGTTGGGTTGAGGAAACTGCGATCGGTGGGGGCATCCATCATCGAGTATTGCCTCGTCTTTTGGATTCAAAACGATCGGATATTTTCTGCATCCTTCTGGGCGCACTTCATACACTGAACACATACCTTCAGCACTTGGGTCTGACGAAGCTGTTAGAAGAAATACGCATGCACGAGTCGTCTCATCATTCAGCAGAGTAAGAACTCCATTATGCTCCCAGGTAAACGTTTCAACAGTCATTCCCGTACGACGCGAAAGACGCTTCGCTTCTGAAATTGTAAGCGGCATTGTCGTTTCACGGCAACAGGCCGAACAGCCCATTGGAACGCATGGGAGTTGTTTGACCATAGCATACTCTCGCGCATCTTCGCTTTTGAATATCGGGGCTAAACAGCGATAAAAAAACCGTTTTAGAGAGGTAAGTCAGCAGGTGCGTCCCTGTGTGAAAAGCGCTCAACGGAGCCATTTTCTCGAACGATGAACTTACCAAAATTCCACTTAATGTCTTCAGCGCCATTTTCATCGAGAACCTTGCAGAGTTCGACATACAGTGGATGACGACCTTCTCCATTCACATCGATCTTCGCCATCATTGGGAAGGTAACGCCGAATTTTGTTTCGCAGAATGTTTG
>JABGWN010000194.1 GCA_018645535.1 Methanobacteriota archaeon | reverse complement strand
GATCTCGCTGGATTTGGCGAAGATGCAATTCAAACATGGGTATGGATGAAAGGCATCCATGATTCGAACTCGAATGGTGTTTCAGAACCAAGTGAGCGAATCAATGTTCCAAACGAGGTCATCAACATAGGAACTGCATGGCAAATTACTTTCAACATCAATGAATCAGGAAACCAAGAAGGAGATGCGATTCAAATCTATCTCGAAGGCACAGATAAAGATGGGCGTTTAATCGAAGCAGACGGCACTGATCAGGGCCATCTGTACTGGACGAGCCGTTTACCAACAAAGGCTGAAATCGTATCAGTTGAAGAAAGATATCCAACACAAAGCGGTATTCCACAACTTCTTCAACCAACAAAATATGCAGGATGGGATGTTGTTGTTCGAGATGGAAACGGATTAAGTGATTTGAATACGGTTCGTCTGTCACTTGGAGGTGATGATGACCTTGGCATCCTCTTTAGAATGAATGAAGGCTGTTCAGCTATTGATGCAAGGCTTACGATTACTGATGCATGTATCGGTACAATCATCGGAGATGAACTCCACATCCAATTCGACTTCGAGGTCATGTGGGATCTTACTTCCAATGGAGTGAATATTGGGCTCATCGAAATTCGAACCTATGACACGGATGGATTCATGTTCCATAACGAGAACTTAGCTTGGACATTTGACAGAAGTATTGATGTTGCTGTTAATTCTATAAAAGACGTAACAGGGAGGACAACAACAGAATTTATCACCTCAGATTCCATACTTGTCGCCAATGATCTTATTGAGATTCAAGGGACGGCTTATCATTCCAATACAAACGAACCATACTCTGGTTCAATCGCTTTGCGATGGGATGGGATGTTCCAGATTTCATCATGGACTGGTGGACAATCAATTCAGGTTGAAAATGGAGTCTTTACAACAACCTTCCAAGTTCCTGAGTCAAGCGGAACAATCTATGATGCTAAACTCGAATTGTGGGATCCTATTGAAATTGATAAATTCCTAACAATGGATTTACCAGATATCACAATTGATGCTGATGCCCCACTGCTACTTGATACAACACTCAATCCTGTTTCGCGATACCATCTCAACAATGTTGAAATCGGTGCCAATATCGAGGAGCCCCAACTTTGGTCTGGAAACTTAACTGTAACATGCCAGATACGTTCAACCACAATAAATTGGGAACCCGTGGCCATGATTCGTCAATCAATCAGTGTTTTCGATGGGCGAACTCTGTTCTCCTTCGGATTTAATTTCTCAGAATCAGGACAACCTGCAGAACTTGGTTCTCAAGCCACATTAAATTGCTGGGCAACGGGTTCCGATGATGCGGGTTGGCAGTTAATTGCCCAAGGTTCAAATTCCGAAGAGACCCCTTGGATTTCACTCCCACTCACTTCGGAAGGTCCAGATTTACAGATTACGAAAGTATCCTTCGATTCAGATTTCATCGAGGGAGATGACGTAACTGCCACAATTCAATTGTTCAATTCAGGTGAGAGAATTACAGAATCGTTCAATGTCAGTGTCTTCATAACCCGTGGAGATACCACTGAACTTGTGGCTTTGAAACAATTCGATGGTCTCGATACCTCTGAATCGACAAACATGCGTGCTAAATTCACGACTCCAAAATCAAATTGGAATCTTGAAGTGATTATTGACTCCAGCGGATCGATTGCAGAGTTGAATGAAGAAAATAATATTTGGAATAAAGACTATTCTTCAACTGAAGAGGGTCTTTCCTCTCTTGTCATTGCAGGGACTGCTTCTGGAGTATTTGTAATCATACTTGGAATCGTTTTACTCCTTAATCAAAAAAGAAAAACCACGAGCCAGGAAGAGATTCATGAGGAGGAACTTCCAGAGGAACCACAAGAAAAGAAAAAGGGTCCATCGAACGTTACTTCTTCCCAAAGTGGATCATCGAGTAAGAAAGGTCCACCTCCTGCAAAGAAGAAGGTACCAGAGATTTCGACTCAAACGCCAGCTGAAATTGCTGCAGCCTCTTTTGCTGCTCTCGATACTCTTTCTGTGAATGAAGTACAGACGCCAGAAAGAGTCGCCACATGGAATGACCTACCAAGTGGAGGAGAGTATGATTATACTGCAGATGGAACATTCTATGATGGAGCTGAATGTGGTCGTTGGAAACTCTTAGAAGATGGTCAATTCGAGAAAGTCGAATAGTGGTGAAAGAGATGAGTTCTGAAAACGAAGACATCAAACGGGTTCTCGCCCTCTGTTTCCGTGGGGAAGATACACTCGATGCCCTCGACTTGGAACGAATGCTTTCCTTCGACATGGGATGGCTTACACCAGATCAAGCCACAGAAGCAGTCCAAGCCTTGATTCGCACAGGTTGGTTGACAGGAGAGGAGGAAAAACTCTCACCGATCGATCAGTTCCAGGATTCAGTCACACCACTTGGTTGGCATCCTCGGCCTGAGCATCTTTACAAACCGAAAACTTACACGAAAGACTCGATTGATACTTCAACGATTGAACAAACGCCAGCTAAGGTTCCAAAGGTCGAACAAAAGAAATCGATTCCAAATTTACAGACTGATGACGATGACCCTCGGGCTCGAACAACAAAGCGATTATTGAAATTCATAGCACGCTCATCTGGACTAGCTGCAGAAGAAGTTCAAAGAAGAGCCGCAAGAAAACAGCGAGCATTACAGCATGTTACTGCTTGGATGGCACTTGCGTTGGTCGCACGAGAGCAGGGTTTGGAAATGAACAGTGTCATCGAAGCCCTATCGTAATCACGAATCCGATTCTTCAGCAGCTTCTTGTGAACGTGCTGCAAGTTCGAGTAGAACTGGCAGAAGAACCAGCGCAAGAACCAGTGAGAAGAAGACAGTTACAGCCGTAATCAATCCGAAGTCCTGAATAACTGGCATTGGAGATAGAAGCAGAACAATGAATCCTGCAGCAGTTGTGGCAGCAGAAAGCATCAACGCAACCCCTGTTGTTTCTAAGGAAGTCTTGAGGGCTGCCCAGTGATCATCTTGACGCTTGAGTTCCCATTCAATACGACGCCACATGTGTATCGTGTAATCAATACCAAT
>JABGWN010000024.1 GCA_018645535.1 Methanobacteriota archaeon | reverse complement strand
TCCAACATCGCTTTGCGACCTTCTTCCATAACCACTTCATTATCCGAGAGTGCTTCTTTTGCTTCTGAAGTGAATTGAACGTTCGTACTTGCAAGATGAACAAGGATCGCCGCAGGACCCTTTGGAACTCCTCGTCCACCTGCTTGGTCAAGGCCATATTGTCGCCAATCCACGCTCTCAATAGCCTTGGTTAACAGACAACCACCTTGCTGGTACATGAGTGGAACCCGATTTGCAAAGCGTAGAATTTCAACAGGTTTGTCAGCTGCCATACCTTCTCCAAAAATTAACCCAACCTCAATTTGGAATGGATTTCCTTGGGTAACACTCGGTGCTCTCGTCATAGTGGTTACGAACTTTGAGTCAATTGTTTTCGAAAGCCCTTTCTTTATTAGTAATTCTTCGATAGGAGAAAGACACGATGTTGGAGGGTTTAGAAGTTTGATTGGCTTACCGCGTAGCAATCGTTCTCCTTGGAATGCTTCCAACAATGCTCGAACCTGATCTGCTTTCAGTGATTTTGGTTTCAACTTCTCTTCCAATTCTGCAACTTGACATAACTCTTTAGCAGCTCTTCCAGATACTCCAGAAAAGTTTCTACGTAGGAATGTAGTCATTCGTGACTCAGAAGATTCTCCACACAACCGTTGGAGTTGTCCGAGTTCGATTCCATTGGGGTGAGGCTTGATGGCTTCAACCCGGCCAGGTAACTTCTCAGTTACCCGTGGCCAATGATGCTCTTGGCCATCAGGATCGATGAATAAAATATCAGCATGGGGGTTGACAATACTTGTCATGCGAAGATACTGCCAGACCGATTGGCGGCCTTTCTGGTATTTCGCCTTCATTGAGGTTCGAATTTTCAGGCCGTGGACCTTTTCTCCCCAATCGACGCGATCTTGATTCGATTTCACGGCTTTGTTTTTTCGGGTATCGAGTCCAATATCAACAGCGACCGCCGTTGCTTCGCTGGCAATTTTTGATTCAACATGCGTGGGATCTCCAGTTGTCAACTGAGAATACATGACGACACCGGTAATCCCGATTCCTTGTTGGCCCCGAGATTGACGGATTGCATGAAATCGAGATCCGAAGAGGAGTTGGCCAAACACTTTCTCGATGCTTGCACGTGGAATGCCAGGGCCATTATCTTCTACATCGAGTTGTAGAATGTCTTTTTTGTTGTCAATTTTTGTAATTTGAACTACGATATCTGGAAGAATTCGGGCTTCTTCACAAGCGTCGAGAGCATTGTCGACAGCCTCCTTAACAGCGGTTATGAGCGCCCTTGTGAGGGTATCAAAACCTAGGAAATGTTTGTTCTTTTCAAAGAATTCTGAAATAGCGACTTGCTTCTGATTTGCTGCCATCTTTTCTGCAATGCTCATATTGACACATCCGCCTCAGGTCCTCCTCAGTCAACGACTTCGGGCCAGCAGGCATTCGCATACTAATGACGAGGCTACTTGATGTTTCTGACAACTTTACTCTCTTCAGCATCTAAATTCATTGATTGCAAAAAATTTCATCAATCGTTCAATGAGGCTAGATTAATCCAATATTGCATCAAATACATCTTGAGCGTCCTTACCTTTCAGATTCTCTAAGCAAGGCTTCATCCAGTACCGCCATCCAAGTCCAGCGAATAGAACCGCAGTACCGACATCCCAGATGTAATGCTGCTTAACAACCATCGTAGAAGCCACTAAGAGGAGCCATGAAATCAACAACATAGCATGAAGTACCCTCAATCCATTTGAATCTGGAGGGAACCAATATCGTAGTACTAAGACAACCTGCATGCTCTGAACGATGTGAAGCGATGGCCATGAATTCCACGGTGTATCAATGGCATGCATCATGACAAAGAGAGGTTCCCAAACCGTCCCCTCCGTACCAACGACGAGATGACGTAAGTCGATTTCAACAGGGAAAAGGAAGAAGATTAGGAAAACAATCCAACAAGAAATCAACATCATTTGATGAAAAATAATGTTCTGTCTCCACATAATCTCGTTTCTACTCCCTAGCCAAGCAGCAGCAGGATAATACAGGTATAGCGTAAGATAAGGAATGATCATCCACGCCCAAAAAATCATATCAAGATCGTATTGAGTTGATGGGTCAAATGCAGCCCAATCCCGCAAAGATGTAAGGTGGTTGATTATTGCATAAGGGATTGCTGCAAAGAGAATCATTGCTGCAACAAGCGCGTAGGAAACACGCCGTCCGTTCATACTCAAACGATTCTGCCAATGAGAGCGCCAAATCTTCCAAGGGCTCGACCCCCATGTCAAGGACATTAGTTGAGGTCAAATATAGGGGGCTGTAAATATTATGTCTTGGAGGTGATTTTACAACGCATGTTCTTTC
>JABGWN010000193.1 GCA_018645535.1 Methanobacteriota archaeon | reverse complement strand
GTATCGAGTATTTGGATGAGATTGGGCTCATCCTCAACATCATGGTTTTGGGATTCATGCTCTTGTTTTTGATACCGACAACAGAGCAGCGAAACAGACTCATCATAGGCTTTTTTTCAATCGTTTCGAAGGTGACTTCAGTCTTTAAATCAGACAATGAAGAATCAATAGAGCAACATGAATTCAAAACTGAAATTACACAGGAAAAGGTGCCTTGGGATAGAAGAACTGGGGCTTGGCTTGTTGTCTGGCTTCTGATTTATCTCATCCATATCGAGATGAGTTTCAACGAATCCTTCGATTGGCTAAGGTATTCTGGTACAAATGTTGATGTAATGAAGACTGAAGATGTCGCTTCTTGGTTTAATTTCATCATCATCGGAACACTCCTGATGCTGCTCATTCCAATACCGTTCCTGAGACGTACGTGGATGGTTGTCGCATTTGCAGGAGTTGCATTATTTACCAGAATTGCAGACCAAAGAGCTTTGGAAGATGGGTTTAATTCAAATTATTCGATTCTCTTTGTCATGTTATGTTCAATGATTTGTATTACAATGGGTATTCGTCTCTTTTTATTCCTGCCAGATCCTAAATCGAAGGAGAAGAAGCACATCGCGCTTCGACGCAGTGGTTTCTTTGCGTTAGGTGCAGTTGTTATTCTGAGTGATTTCATGGTGTTCCTTGTCCCTGGCTTTTTCAATGGCAGCGCCAACACATGGTGGTATTCATTTTTCATGAATTGGTCAGTTGTTGAACATGGATATGATGGATTACTAGCAACTCACATCATCACCGCTATTATTATGGGGATTTTCTCATTCATGATGATTTCATTGGGTCTTACTTCGTTGTATCACCTTATTCTTACAATACGCAAGAAGCGTAGCTTCGGAGTTCCTGGTATTTTTGCAGTCTACTTCATTCTCATGTGGATGATGATTCTCGTTCGATTCATTACAATTGAAACTGAACTCACTGCGTTTAACACAATGAGGGGGACTCCTGAAAGCGCAGGTTCCTATACATGGTATGACAACAATGGCTTATTGAATGAAACGATTATCACCGAGGAAATGGAATCACTTTCTGTAGTAATTTATGGATTAACTTCAGGATTTACTGATAATCTGATTTATCCATGTGTTGCATTAATGCACGCAGTCAAATTCGGCCTAATTCGTATTCAAACCGATGCTGAAAAGAAACTGTTCCGCCTACTCAGCCTCGCTCTACTGGTTGCAATCGCTGCTGTATTCACGGAAATTTTACAGGAACTTCTCCAAATTATTGGCTGGTTCAATAATGATATCATCTTCGCCGTCATCTGTGGTTTGGTCCTAACTACTGGATGGGAGAAGAAACTGATTGATGCGCTCGAACCTGATGCGGAGACAATCAATGTCTCTTGGAAATATCCTGGAAACGACAAACTCCTCTTTTGGACTGTGAATCTAATCGTTGGAGGCGCGTTTATGCTTCAGGCATTGATTGGGATTTTAAATCCAGAATCGCATACTGAACTGATCTTACCACTTGCTATAGTCGCTTTGATTACGGCGCTTATTTTTGATGCGAACAGGAGGTTTGACAATGTCTGAAGAAGAAGATACTATTCTTCCAGAAACGGAAGATGAGAGTCATGCTCAATCCCCTGATTCAATGGATATTTTTGATGAAAGTCAACAGAGAACGGAAGGAGAAATGAAGAAAACTGGTCGGACTGTTTCTCGACGAAAGCGAAACAAATCGAAATCAAAGACAATTGTTGTCGAGGAACTTCCTTCGATGTCGTTTGTTATGGGGGGAGAGCATGCGAAGTGGCTCATTCCAGCCTGTTTTGTTGCAATGCTTCTCATCTCTGTCTACGGCGGCATGGTCTCATGGAATCTGCAGTATGCTGACCCTGATCCAACGTTCGATGGGACGTCAAGAGAATATCACGATTGTATTATGGTCAATTTCAAGTATGGTTCACGAAATTCAACCGATCACGACCCTTACCATCCAGATAACATCGAGTGTGCTGAGAAACAAGGCCTCGATCCAAATTGGTCTGAACTTGAATATCAACAATGGTTGGATGATTTACTCAGTGGACTTACTGTTGCAGACGATGGAAATCATAGCGGATATGTTTGGACTGAAGGGGGTATTGCTACAATGACATACCTCGTGTCAACTATGAATGCGAACATGAGCGTGTACTACGACCCTGCTTCTGGCGACGAATTCAATGCAACTCATCTTGCAATATGGAACTCTGCAACAACTGATTTCGGCGGAGGAAATGATTCCTTTGAATCACTCCTGCCAGGAGGCAATACTGCCATGGCTGCCTACATTGGAACTGGAGGCATCATCGGGCCAAAACCAACCGGGTACATATGGACTGCAACAGGTATCGAAACCATGACGATTCTTGGAGCGAATCTCGGTTCAAACATGAGTGTCTATGGAGACCCTATTCCCGGAGACGTTTTCACCGGTGGGCATCTTGCTATTTGGAACGCTGCAACAGTAAGTTTCGGTGGAGGAAATGATACCTTTGAACACCTTCTTCCTGGGGGCGCTAGCGCAATGCTTGCTTTCATCGGCATGAATGGATTTGTCGAAATCGCTCCAACAGGATTTGTATGGACTGAGGATGGAATTGGTACAATGACTATTCTTGGGGCAAATCTAGGATCGAACATGAGTGTCTATGGATACCCAAGCGATGGTGATGTGTTTACCCAAGAACATCTTGGAATATGGAATGGTGCAACCGTTGGATTTGGTGGAGGAAATGATACCATGACCTCCCTTGCTCCGAATGGTCAAAGTGCATTAGCTGCGTTTTTACTTACACCCATCGTTCTCTGGTCAAATCTTACTGATATGCCAGTTGTTACCAATGTGACCATCAACCCAAGTACGCCAACAACCTCAGATGCACTCTCG
>JABGWN010000192.1 GCA_018645535.1 Methanobacteriota archaeon | reverse complement strand
GGCGATGATGATGAGATTCATACCTCTCCTACTGAGGCTAAGTTTTGGAGTACATCGTACCGCAAGGGTTTGGTTCCAACCTTACTCGAAGATTTAATGGGTCAACGAGATGAACACAAAGCCTTGCTCAAGCAAGCACGTAATGATGAACAGGCAGAGAAAGAAGAGTTTCATGATGCAATGCAATACGCCGTAAAGATTCTCATGAACTCGTTCTATGGGGTTTTTGCTTCTGGTTTTTACAGATTCACGCACAAGGATTTGGGCTCTTCAATCACCGCTTGGGCTCGACACAACATCAAGGCGATTATACAGAAATTGGACGAAGAAGGGCATCACGTCGTCTATTCGGATACCGATTCAATCTTCGTACGTTCACCTGTTGCTGAGGGTTCACCTTCCGTCCTTCGCGAAGATGATGATAAAGAAACCATTGATGCATACGAGGCCGCAAAGCAAGCCATGATCGACTTTGGACTTGAAGTCGCACAACGATACAGCAAAGATTCTGCCGTTCTCGAATACGAGAAAGGGCTTTCAGTATTCTTTAGCCATGGGGCAAAGAAACGATATGTCGGTCAAGTTGTTTATCCGACCGAAGAAATGCTGATTCGAGGGTATGAGACGCAGCGTACTGATTCGTTTGAATATCTGACAACTGCTATGAAACAAATGTTCCAATTCGCGCTTAATGACGAACGAGACGCATTGATTCAACATGCTCTCGAGACGGTCGCTGCAGTAAAAAAGCACGAAGTTCCTGCTCGTCGATTGATTCTTGCTAAGTCATGTAAAGGTCGGGTAGATTCCAACGGAGTGGTCGACTTTACCAAAGATTACGCTCGACCAGAAAGCATGGCTCAGGTTCGTGCTGCTAAGGTATTGATCGATCGCGGTCTCGGTTTCACCCCTGGAATGAAGATTTCATACGTTGTCACAAATGCATCAAACCGGCCGATGCAAGTCCATCCTTGGATTGAATCAGAAGATGATGGTGGCATACCAGGCTACGACGGGCGATTCTATGCTGAACGATTAGCAGCTGCATTAGGACGGATTACCGAAACGTTCGGATGGACTGCAAAAGACCTCTTCGGAGGACATAGACAGACCTCATTGTTTTCATTTTAGGTGAACAAAACGCAAAAGGCTTCTAAATAGCGGATGCACAGGCAAATGTATGGGCGCTTGGAAGAAAGCAACATTACTCGCTGGTTTGATGATGATCAGCGGACTTGCTGGCTGCTTTGGAAACGATGACGACGACTCCAAAGGTGAAATGGTCGCAGTGTTCACTTATTCTCCTGCTACAAACATTCGTGCGGGCCAAACCATCGACTTCGATGCGGGCGATTCGTTGCCAAACGGTGTCGCATTGACCTACAAGTGGGACTTTGATTCAGACAATTCAATTGATGCTACTGGACGTACATCGGATTACAAATTTGCAGAAACTGGGACCTATACAGTTACGTTGACAGTTAGCGACGGTTCGAGAAGCCAAAGCACGAGTAAGGAGTTAACAATTGTCGACGCAACTGCGCTCCCTCCAACGGCAGAAATTTCTCCTGACTCTTCTGAAGAAGATTGCTTAGGTGAAGATGTCAATACCGGTAACTACATTCACATCTGGATATGTGATTTGGATAAGTCGCAGTCGGATCGAACTGCAGACGGTGAGATAACAGTCCAACTGGACGCTAGTGAGTCAAGTTCTGGCTCAAACGACGATTATATCTCAAAGTATTACTGGGATCTTGACTTAACCTACGACGCCGATGGCGATGGAGATTCAGAGAATGACAACGATCTCGAAGGGGAAACCGTGGAATGGAAAGACCTGCGGCATGGAGACTACGAGGTTGGCTTGACCATCATGAACGGGAAAGGCCTTAGCGATTCTGATACGATGAAAATCCACATATCTTACGGAGCATCTTGGCTCGATTTCCCTATTGGAGGGCGACAGGGACAAGCTCCGACTCAAATTAGTTATGATTTCCTAGCGAACTATAATACAGATACAGATAACACTGTCAAAAAGATCGTTGGTGACTTGATGTATCCACAAAACGACGAACCGTGTTATGTTGGAGAATGTACTGGGAAACTGGACCTTTTTGCGTTCAATGAAGAGGGCGATGAAGCGTCAAACACTACCGAATCAGAAGATTCCGGGTATGAATCACGAGATGGAAACGACTGTGATTCAGGAAAGTACTGCGTATCGTTGACACTCTCATCGTACATTTTCAATGATGCCGAACAAGATTGTTGTTACGGCGAAGGGGAATGGGAGATTAAGATTTCAAACAATGAGCCTGCTGGGCAACAAGTGGATTCCTTCTTTTTGAGACTCGTTTACAAGTGATTACCGCGCCGCAGCACACACATTTTGAAAGAAATGGCCAGTTGAATATCACCGACTCTTTGAAATAGGGGAGGTTTGTCGCAAGAGACGCTAAGGAGCAATTATTATGCCAGCACAATGGGAAGATAAGAACAAGCCACATCGTAACATCGTCTTCGTCGGTCACGTTGATCACGGAAAGTCG
>JABGWN010000023.1 GCA_018645535.1 Methanobacteriota archaeon | reverse complement strand
GACAATGGATCCTACACAGTGGAGCAAACCGTTAATCTCGCCATGTTCCTTTGCCTCAGCAATGCACTGCTTCATGTCATCTTCGCTCGTAGCATCCCCTATTGTTACGGTGATTCCACGAGAAGTAAGAGCGTCTACATGCTCTGTATTTCGAACAAGACAATGCACATGGTGTCCATCATCGAGCAGTCGGGTGGTTACATCCTGAGCAATATCGCTGTTTCCGCCAATTATGAGATAGTTCATACCCCGAAGAAAGCGGTTTGCCTTTTGAACCGCAGTTTTCTGCCATGAGAAAAACATCTCTTGAAAACCCGATACCTTGACGAAGACCCATGGAAGAAGAAGACGCTTGGCTAGCAGACATTCGTTCTGTCCATGTACTCGGGGCAGGTTTGCGTCAAGATCGACCAGCGCACCAAGCTTTTCACGATGCAGGCCATCTCGGGTATCGAATGGTACCCGTTCACCCTAAAGATGCTGGAAACACGCTCTTAGGGCGTCCAATTCGCCCACATCCATGGATTGATAATGAGCCAGAACTGTTCGTTCTCTTTCTTTCACCAGAGCGTGTCATGGGTCAATTGCGTTCATGGTTGCTTGAAGGCCGCTCGATTCCGTTCATCTGGCTTCAACCAGGGGCTGAAAGCGATGATGTGGTTGAATTCCTCGAATCTGCCAACATTGGACATAGCGTAGGGCGATGTTGGGTTGTGACTGTACGGGATGGAAATATTCACTGCAGTGACTCACTTGAAGAACAGAAATGGTATCTCCAAACAACCTCTTTAGATGGAAGTGAATGCTCAATTTGGAGAACGTTTGATTTTGGAACACAGCACAGTCTTACAGAACCGTTGGAATGGGTGGGTGATCACCTCGACCTAAGCCGTTCAAACGAAACAATCCCTCGCTACATACGCTCATTGACAGGTGTTGATGAATCTCTTGAAGATGCAGCAGTCCGTTTAGCCAACTAATTACATCGACTGTTCAAGTTCGTAGATACGGTCTCGTAATCGTGCAGCTTCTTCGAAATCAAGCTGTTTAGCAGCCTCTTTCATTGCAGATTTTAATTCCGACAGTAAATCCATTCGTTGTTCGGGTGTGAGTGATGATTTGACATCATCGGGTTCATCATAAGTCAATTGAATTTTTGTATTTTCAATTGGAGTTTTTGTTTCGCTATGCGCCCAAGCACCAGCGCCTAAATTTAGTTTTGAGGCCCAATCACCATCCTTTCTACCGCCTTTCTTAGCCACTAAACGACGTTTTCCATCGGATGTTGTGGATGTTCCAGCAATAAGATCTTCAGATTCAGAACCCATCTGTGGTAAGGCTTTGATAATGGTCTTAGGAGTGATACCATGCTTCTCATTGTGAGCATTTTGCCGTACTCTTCGCTCAAGTGTCTGACGTATACTCGCTTCCATAGCAGGACTCATTCCATTTGCATACAACAGAACACGACCATTCTCGTTTCGAGCTGCACGTCCAATGGTTTGGAGTAAGGAGCGTTCATTTCGTAAAAAGCCTTGACGATCAGCATCAAAGATGGCTACAAGACTAACTTCTGGAATATCTAACCCCTCTCGAAGTAGATTGATTCCAACAACAACATCGATGTGTCCAATACGCAACGCATTGAGAATTTCAGTACGTTCGATGGTATCGATTTCAGAATGCAAATGATGAGCTTTAACGCCCATACGGTTGAGATATTCTGCCACTTCTTCTGCGAATTTGATGGTCAAGACAGTCACCAGTGTCCGTTCTCCTCGTTCGATTCGTAGATTAATTTCTGAAAGAAGATCAGCGATTTGCCCCTCAGTAGGACGAACTTCGATGTTCGGATCAAGCAGGCCAGTTGGTCGCAATTCCATCTTCGCAATACCTTGGATATTTAGAAGTAAATCGTACATTGTCTCTGAATCAGGGTGCTTCTTGGCCTTTGCGTGGGCTGGTTTTGCCCCGCCTGCAGATGCGACGTGTTGAAGCCCAAGTGGAACTTTTTGACCAGTAATCTCACACAAGTGACGAAGTTCACGCTCGCCTGGTGTTGCGGAAACATAGACCATTTGAGGTACAAGATGTTGGAATTCAGGCATCTTAAGTGGACGGTTGTCAGCAGCCGTTGGTAAGCGGAATCCGTGCTCAATCAGGCTGTCCTTCCTTGATTTATCGCCGAAGTACATACCTCCAACTTGCGGGAGAGTTACGTGAGATTCATCCATAATGACGAGGAACTTCTTCGGGTCGCCATGGAACTGACGAGCACATGCGGAAAAGAAATCGAGAAGGCAATACGGTCGTTCCCCAGGCTCTCGGCCATCAAAGTGCAAGGAATAATTCTCAATTGCTTGACAATGTCCGATTTCACGAAGCATTTCAAGGTCGTACTTTGTTCGCTGTTCTAGTCGATGTTGCTCAAGTGTACGTCCAGCCATGGCGAACTCAGTCAAACGTAATTCCATTTCCGTTTCAATGCTCTCAAGAGCACTTTCGAATCTATCATCACTTGTCATGAAGAATTCCTTCGGGTGAATCCAAGCCTCATCGAGTGTGTCTAGAATCTCCCAAGAAACAGGATCACATACATGCACATCAGTGACGCCCTCCAAATCGAAACGTATTCGCAATGGATCATCACGAGAAGGCATCCAGACATCGAGGACCTCTCCACGTAGCCGACATTCACCTCTTGAGAGGTCATTCGTAGTTCGAGTGTATTGTAATCCAACCAATTCACGAATCAAATCAGTTGGTTCAATCTGTTGCCCACTG
>JABGWN010000191.1 GCA_018645535.1 Methanobacteriota archaeon | reverse complement strand
TTTGTTTCATGATGAAGCCTCAACCATTGGTCGACTTGAACCACATGATGGACATTGTTGCTCATCGCTTTCTCCGTAATCATGCTTACAAGCAGGACATGTTGAAGCAAGAATAAGTTGCCCAATTGTCGAATACGATTCGCCTTGTAAGGTAAGCATTCCACTCTCAGCAAGTGCGACAGAATAGCGACCTGAGCCGCCTATTCGCACAAGTAAATCTGGTGGAAGCGTTACAGTTCCTAAGTCATCAATGAGAAGTTCTCTTCCTTCAGTTAAATCTTCGACGTCAATTTCTGCTCCATGTTCTGCAACAAATCGACCATCTCGAAGTTCAAGACTTCGATTGGCAAATGCTGCAACTTCCTTTGAGTGTGTTACGATGAGGAAAGAAACACCTTCGGTTTCATTCAATTCCTTGAAGATATCAAGAACTGCTCGCCCAGTTACTGGATCGAGAGCGCCCGTTGGTTCATCGGCCAAGATGAGGCGTGGATTTGTGATAAGAGCGCGGGCAATTGCAACTCGTTGTTGCTCTCCACCACTGAGCATCATTGGGAGCGCTCTTGCTCTGTGAGGCATGCTCAGTCGTTCGAGCATTTCATCCGCTTTTTTCAGTGCTTCTTTCGAACGAACACCTTGATTTCGCAACGGTTCAGCAACATTGTCTCTTGCATTGAGATGAGGCAGAAGGTTTCCATCTTGGAAAATGAACGAAACCGTCTTTTGACGGAGTCGGACGAGTTCTTTTCCTTTCAATCGAGTCATGTTGTTTTGATCTAATGTTACGGAACCTGCACTTGGTTTCATCAATCCACCAAGACATTTCAGAAGTGTCGATTTTCCAGAACCGGAAGGTCCTACGACAGCAACAGCTTCACCCTCTTTCATGTTAAGATACAAACCACGTAATGCTACGACGTTTCCATCTTCAGCCTTTGATTCGTAGACGTGATACAGCCCATCTGCTTCGAGAATGCTTTTCTTTGTTGTTTTATCTGACATGCTTCACTCCCCCTTTAGAACAGTTGCAAGATCTGCACCCAATGCTCGACGTGTTGTTACAACCAGTGCTAGGACCACCGCTCCGAATACGGAGAGAGTTACTAATCCGAGTTGAACCCATGGATAGACCAATTCTCGTTCAATCACCGTCGACGTTCCACCAAATATCTGGAAGATGAATCCGAAGACATCGAAGAATCCGTTGAAGGAGAAGGCAACCCCAATTCCTAGAATAATACCGAGCAACATCGAAACAAGAACAATCGACAGAATCTCAAACAGAACAAGTCGAATAATCTGGTTCGGACTTGCACCAATAGCTTGTAGGATTGCTAATTCCTTTTGTCGTTGTGTGAGTACCAGCGACAAGAAAACGAAGGCAGATGCTACAGCAGCAATACTAGCAACAACGAATTGTAATGAGAGAAGACCAGGTGTACCAAAGATGAGACCGCCATCTCGCTCAACGGCTTCATGGGCTGTTTCCCAATCGTTTGTGCTCGAGACTCGTGAATCTGCTTCGATGATTGATGCCAGTGCTTTCAACTCATCTCCACCAATATCAGGAAGATGGATGATCCAGGTTGTCGAGTTGTGCGTATCCGCTTTTTCATCACCAACAAAGGATCTCCACGATTCTTCTGAAATAATCAGAGAGGAACCCATAGCAGCACTCGGTACACCAGGAATGTATGTGTGCACTCCAATGTACCTCAGTTCCTCTTGGTACGGGGTGATGACAACATCTCTCGATTGAGCAAACAAGAATGGTTGGAGTAACTCAGGGAAGTCAGAGAACTCAGAGAAGATTGTACATGCTTCGTCTGGAGCTGTTTCTCCATTCGGGCAAATCATTCCTTCAATGCTTTCAGTAACGGTGAGGTCATAGCGTCCAATACGTTCGATAACGTCTTCCAATGTAGGTTCAGGACCTGCGCTGACAAGGGATGCAAAGGAGAAGAAAATAGCTCCTTCAAGATTAGCTTCTGAGAAATTCGTTCCCGTAATATCTGTATCGATAAAGATTGACTCGCTTAGATTTGTACCTGAGAAGTTTGCCCCACTAAGATTAGCATTGATGAAATTCGTTCGTCCAAAGTCTCGATTAGAGAGGTTCTCATTTGACAAATTAGCCTCGCTGAGATCCGTATCCATGACTGATGCATAA
>JABGWN010000190.1 GCA_018645535.1 Methanobacteriota archaeon | reverse complement strand
GTAGCATGAATTCCTTCCTCAGCAAGTATTTCAGCTGCTTTTAGAGATTCTGAAACGAGGACACCACAGGATATGATTGCCACATCCGTGCCATTTTTGAGTTCGATACCCTTTCCGATTTGAATTAAATCTTCTGGAACATCATCATACAATACAGGTGTTTTATTTCGCGCAGTCCTCATGTACGATGGATTAGTTGAAGTAGCAAGTCGCTTGGTTAGGATGCGTGTACTTACTTCATCACTTGGGTGCATGACTGTCACGTTTGGAAGTGTTCTGAAAATCGCTAGATCCTCTATTGATTGTGCAGATGATCCATCTGTTCCTGTATGAGTTCCACCATGTGAACCACATAGATGAACAGCTAGTTTCGGGCGAGCAACACCATTTCTCATTTGTTCAAACGCACGTTCAGTGAATATAGCAAATGTCGATGCGAAAGGAATGTATCCACTCGATGCCATACCTGCTGCTACAAGGAGCATATTTTGTTCCCCAATACCGCAAGAAATAGTACGTTCTGGATATGCCTTTCTAAAGTGAAGAGATTTTGTAGATTTTCCGAGGTCAGCTTCGAGAACTACTACTTTTTCGTTATCTGCAAGTTCAAGCAATGCTTGACCATAACCATCTCGTGTTGCAGCCATTCGTGTCAAAGTTCCACCCCCAATTCTGAAAGAGCCAGAGCATATTGTTCATCGTTTGGTGCTGCGCCATGGAACGACGGATTGTCTTCCATAAAGGAAATTCCCTTGCCTTTTACAGTATGAGCGATGAGTATTGATGGCCCATCGTTGGTTTCTGCAAGATAGTTCATGCCTTCAACGACTTCGTTCATATCATGGCCATCGATTTCTTTCACGTTCCATCCAAATGCTCTCCATTTTGCAGGAATGTCAAACATTCTCATTTGTGTTTCGCAAAAGTCATCGTTCTGAATTCGGTTACGGTCGAGAATGACTTTGAGATTACCAAGTTCATGATGTGCAGCAGCCATAGCCGCTTCCCAAACTGAGCCTTCTTGAATTTCACCGTCTCCAAGCATAACAAATGCTCTTCTTTCACTTCCGTCGAGTTTTGCAGCAATTGCGCACCCCATACCATACGATAGACCCATTCCAAGACTTCCTGCGCTGAAATCTACGCCTGGACACCATTTCATGTCGACGTGACCCTGGCAAACGCCTCCAAGGACACGATATGACTTCAAATCCTCATGAGAAATGAATCCTCTTTCCGCAAGTAATGCGTACATACCTGGGGATGCGTGCCCTTTTGAAAGGATGAATCTATCTCGATCCTCCCAATCAGGGTCATCAGAGCGAACTCGCATTGTAGTTCCGTAGAGCCCCGCTAACAAATCGATTTCAGATAGAGATCCACCTGGATGTCCAGCCTGAGCTCTGTAAACCATCTTGATAATTTCAATTCTACACTTTCGTGCAAGTTCTTCTAATTCTTCGATAGTGTGTTGCATGGGCACCAGTAATACTATGCCATCGCCTTTGGCCTTTGATAATTACCGTGGGTATTACTTTGAATTTGGGATGAAAGAACGGACTAATTTGTAGAGTGCATGGCGAGCAGTGGCCAACATTTCCCTTGCTAAGTTGCCTCCATCAGGTAATGCTCTGGTTGCCAGCCACAAAAAGACGCCAACAAACCATGCAAAGAACAAAAGTGATAATCCCTGAGGCAGTGTTGTAATTTGGAAAATTGAATCGAGATTTATGTTAAGGACAATAAGTACGGCAATTAAAACACCTAATATTGATTCACCTGCAATAAATCCTGCACCTATCAGAACGCCACGACTTTCCACTTCATATGCGGCTTGTTTAGCATCTTTCGACGGTTCTCTGTCAAGTGTTCCATCGACACGAAGATAGGCAGAACCAATGGCTAACGACGATAGAATACCACCAAGCATAATTGGAACGCTCAAACGAAGAGGTAGATATATTCCGATTGCAACAGACATAACCGGCATGGACAAACGAATCAATACAACAGCCAATGCTGCTCCAAGGAAAACCATGGGGAGATTCATATCTCCTACGAACGCTCCTTTCACTATTGCTCCTATCAATTCTGCTTGTGGCGCGAATAAAGCCTCACTACAGTCATAGAGATTGGGGGAGTCTATGCCTTCTGATGCAACAATTCGTTCATTCGTTGCAATGCAAGCAGTTGATGATATTTGGAAGGCATTGTGAAGAAGACTAATTGTCGGGCCAATTACAAATGCTCCAGTGATGACACCTACGATTTCTGCAATCTGTTGACGCCATGGGGTCGCACCAACCATATGACCGGTTTTTAGATCCTGCATGACATCTCCTGC
>JABGWN010000022.1 GCA_018645535.1 Methanobacteriota archaeon | reverse complement strand
TTGAGATATTGCAAAATGCATGGCCTTGGAATTAATCACTGGATCATTCATATTGAATTCGCTAGCAACGTGAGAAACTGCAGGAATACGCGCCCACTTTTCAATCAGTAATTGACCGATTTGTGCAGCATGTAGGGCAGTTCCACAACCAATTAGTCGAACATGAGGGATTGTTGAAAGAGCCCGAGGAGTGATTTCTAAGCCACCAAGATTCGCAGATCCCGAGGAATGTCGAAGTCTTCCACTGATGCAATGTTGTAGCGATTGAGATTGTTCATGAATTTCTTTTAGCATGAAGTGTGGGTAATCTCCTAATTCACTAACACCCCATTCCTCGTCAAGTTCAAGAGGATTTGACTCGACGGGTGTTCCTTCGGGAAGCATTATTTCGAAACCATCACGATCAAGTCGAGCGATTTGGCCATCATCGAGAGCAAACATTTCATTTGTATGTTCTCGGATTGCGTGCGGATCACTTGAGATGAACATTTCATTGCTGGAACGACCAATAATCAGCGGAGAACCATTACGTGCACACAAAATCATATCGTAATCATTGAAGAGAACACAGAGACCCCATGTACCACGAACGATACGAAGTACAGAAGCGAGTGCTTCCATGGGAGTCTTTCCCTTCTTCAATTCCATAGCAATGAAATGACAGAATACTTCTGAATCAGTTTCTGAAGAAAGTGGAATACCTTTGCGTGTTAGGCGTTTACGCAATTTGTTTGAATTCTGTAGGATGCCATTATGGACGATGGCAACCTTACCATCCTCGCTTGTGTGAGGATGGGCGTTTTCTTTAGTTACACCTCCGTGAGTAGCCCAACGTGTGTGTGAGATGCCAATGGTTCCTTTCATTTTAGGAAGAATTGAGGTAAGATCTGAGATTTTCCCAATTTCTTTAAACGTCTGGAGTGACCCATTTCGTACAACGATTCCACTTGAATCATAACCTCTATATTCAAGTCTAAGAAGACCTTGAACAAGTACTTGTGAAGCATTTTTATCGCCAATATAGCCAAAAATACCGCACAAAATAATCACCTAAAGATTGAATTTCTCAGAACAAATTGGGCATTCAAGTTGAGAACGCATCATATCGGTAACCACAAAGTTGGCTTGACAAGATGGGCAAGTCGCTTCCCTCCGCAATGGAGGAAGTTCAGGCAAAGGAGGCAGTGATGGTAATACTGGCTCTCCATCAAGTGGAATGGTTGGTAGAGGAAGGGGATTAAGTTGACCTGAAACGAGTATCGATGATGGAGGATTATTGGAAACAATTTCTGCGATTTCACGTTCCTTCTTCCTTTGCATTCTTCTGTTAAGACGTGAACTCCCATCGCCGGAGGCATTCTTTGCTTCGAGCGTATCAAGAAGAGTAGGCTCCTCCATTTCGATTTCAAATTCTGTCTGTGACGGTGAAAGTGATGCAACGAGTTCTTCATCAGAATCGATGACATCTCCTTCTACAGTGACCATAATTGCTACATCTGCATCTTCCAATTCGACGAGTACACCTTCATCTTCTTCTTTGGGGGAGTGCCTCAGAGTAGCCATGACAGTTACGAAAAGTAGAGTGATTGCTCCAAGGATTCCGAAGAAAATAAGTTTCTTTGTAGATTCTGAACCTGGTAAAGGCTCAATTAACTGCTCAAAGAAAGATTTTGGTTCTGAAGGTTGTTTTTCTTCATCAAGGGCAAATTTCTGCATCGAAATACGACCTGTCTCCGTTTCGGTAAACAAAATCCCATCCTGAACATTTGTGGAGTAGCCGATGAGATCACCGTTATTGCCAATCACATTTCCAAGTGACATGATTGGATTTTTACCATCATCTGTTAATAGGCCATAGCGAATTGAACTTCCGTAAACTGTAATTTCATCATAAATCACATCGATCGAATCGGAGTGTTGAGAAAATTCAATTCGGGTTGAGCCTGGAGAGGATACCTTTTGAATTTCTTCAACCCAGTTCCCTCTTGTAGCTGTGTGAGCAATTTGGGCAGTTCGGCCTTCTCCCTCAATCCAAGCAGCAAAAATCATATCATCGCCATCAATATTGAGAGAACCCAATTGTGGAGAGGAAGCATAGTCCCCTACCGACAACTGATACGACCAGTCTTGATCGCTTAATTCTCCGCGCGCATACATGAGACCTACACGCTCTTCACCAGAGATATCGTCTCTAATCTCTTGATAGAGCAGGTGTAACTCTCCATTGAGAAGAATGCTGCTCAGGGAATCTCCTTCGTTAGGATGAATATCGATGTTTACAAGATGGTTTACTGGGGATGACCAATTTTCCTTTAGGTCTGGATTTGTCGATTGAATACTAAAGAGAGATGTTGTATCACTCCAAGAGCCTCCCGTTGAGATGTTGCGGTAATATCCCGACAAGACGTAAAGCCCATCTTCTTCTGAAATGTCGAGACCCCAGTATTGCCCCTCTGCGATTTTCAGTGGAGTGAGATGATGGTGCACTGGAAGCATTTGGCCCGTCTCAGAGAAAGAAGTCATTGCGACATCATTGAGTGATGAACCCGACTGATCTTGTATCCTGCTTGTCCAAGCAGCATGAACGAGGCCGTCACTTCGTTCGAACACAGTTAATTCACCAGCCCAGTCATCGTCAACAAGTGTATCTGTAAGTAAACTCAAATCGCTACTTAGAGAGCGTACGTGGAGTTCTCCGTTTGTTTCGGTAAACACAAGGGAGGATTTTCCAATACCCGCAAATGCGACAGGATATTCATCATCTGATAGTGAAAGGGTGCTTGTTCCACCAGATAGGAGATCGCTTACTGCTACAGTAAATCGGATGGTATTGTAATTAGTGTCGACGCCGTCACCAGACAACTCCGCACGATAGAGAACACCTCCCTTTTCAGGGTGTATGTCACTAAATTTAGCAACTGCAAAACCGGAGGCCGTGGATGCTCCGGGAATAACAATAATTGAATCTACGTCAACCGATTCCCATTTAGAATATTCTGAGTTATATCGTTCAAGGGTTAGATCCAACGAAATAGCATCATCTAAGCCTAAGTTATCCACACGAATTCTAACTTCATATGGCTCGTTTACAATCGGAATATTTGGAAGAGTGGTACTTGAACCGGGTAAGAATCTCAGTACAGGTTCTGATGGTCGCTCAAGAATTTCATACGTAAAAGAATAGACGTTATCATCTAAATCTAAATCTCCTTGAACATTATTTGGATCCAGTTCAATCGATACATCGTGAGTACCAGCGACTGTTGCTAGCCACCACAGAGTAACTTCTACTGAGTGCCCCTTTTCAAGAAGTGGTATGAGCCCTTGTGAAGGATATATTTCAGAATTTTCACCAGGTGCATTTAGACGAACAAATATGTCGTTCGCATTTTTGTCACCTGCGTTAAATACGATAAATTTCAGTTCCAGTAAACTTCCTGAGTACACTGTTTCAGCAGGTAATTGTTGATCGAATATCTCAACATCACTCTGAAATCTCAGCGATGGTGCAGGAGGAATGTTGTCGATGTTGAACGTACGTGTGACCAATGACGAACTGAGGCCCGATTTGTTGACCATTCTGACGGAGAAATCTCTTGCGCCATCATCGGCCTCGTTTGAGTCCCATGTGAATTCCCAATCGTCCAAACCATCTTCACCAGCACCGCTTAAATTGTTAAGAGAGGTGCCCAGTGTCCATTCTCCATCATCAATTCTGTATTCAATCCGATCATGCTCAACGCCTTCAACTTGGCCAGTTACTTGTACTGAATCCTCAAGAACCTCGCGCAATGTGGGGTTTTGAAGAGATATACTCATTCTTGATGCTTCAAATGTACGAACCGCAGGATTGGACACATTGCCATCGTCATCAATTGCTCGAACATACAATCGAATATAC
>JABGWN010000189.1 GCA_018645535.1 Methanobacteriota archaeon | reverse complement strand
ATCATTGGTGAAATACGTGGTGTTGAAGGTGCTACTGCTTTCCAAGCCATGCAAACAGGGCACCCTGTAATCGCAACGTTCCACGCATCTTCAATCGTTAAGATGATTCAACGTTTTACAGGGGATCCGATCAATGTACCAATCCGTTTCTTCGACAACCTCAATTTCGCAATTTTCCAAGAAGTTACTGAGACGAATGGAAACCTCGTTCGTCGTATTACGGGTGTAGACGAAGTTATCGGATACAACAAACACAGCGACGGTGTCTTGACTCGTGGTATGTTCGAATGGGATCCTCTGAAAGACAAGCATTACTTCCGTGGTATGTTCCAATCTCACCTTCTCGAAAACAAGATTGCTGCTCAAGCAGGATTTGCAAATAAGCGTGATATCTATGATGAAATGTTGCGAAGAGCCTCGGCCCTTGACCGAATGGTTGATCGTAATCTAACGCATTATGACGATGTATTTGGCCTCCTCAATATCTATTACAACAGCGGATGGGAAATCTTTGACAAGGCTGTTGATAGTTGGGTCAGCCAAAAAGACCGTTGAGGAGATGATGAAGCATGGAACGAATGCCGATGTGGCAAATTGCCATCCGGCGGCTCGAGATGCCGATTAGTCGTTTCGTTCTAGTTTACGTCGGCGGCGCTTTTGCAATGGGTCTTATCGGCTCGCTATTACTGATTTTTCTTACAGGTGGATTGGCAGAAGGAGCTCTTTTCTCAGGAATTTCCGGAGTTTTATTGATTCTTGTTCTTCCAATAATTGCTTCCCTTGGAGCTATTGCTTTTCCAATGCTTGAAGTAACTCGTTCAGCGAATATGATCGAGCGAGAAATGCACATGTTCATCACGCGTATGGGTATTTTATCTCTTGGAGAAGTCGGTGCGCAGACTATATTCGATATCCTCAAGCAAATGAGAGATTATGGTGAATTAGCATCTGAAGTACAAAAGATTGAGACACTTGTTGACAAGTGGAATACGTCCTTGCCTGAGGCAGCTCGTATTGTAGCACAACAAAGTCCAAGTCCACTCTGGACCGATTTCCTCGACAGAATGGCGTTTTCGATTGAAGCAGGACAACCTATTGACGAATTTATGCGTTCAGAGCAAGAAACTATCGCAGAACAGTACAACACACTCTACGATACCAGGTTGGAAAGCGTTGATACAATGCAAGAAATCTATGTTTCAATGGTCACAGCGGGACTGTTTGGACTGGTTATTGCAGGAATTCATCTTGTCTTGTTCGAAGTGGGAGGGGAAAACGATGCACCGATTGAAATCGCAGCACGTCTCCGTTTCCTACTTCTTGCCTCATTCCTTTTCATTATCATTCAAGTTGCAGCCA
The DNA here is from genome assembly GCA_018645535.1 of Methanobacteriota archaeon. GTDB lineage: Archaea > Thermoplasmatota > Poseidoniia > Poseidoniales > Poseidoniaceae > MGIIa-L2. Next base: position 1,471 of record JABGWN010000189.1, on the reverse strand, counting down.
TGATGGCCTTTAGAGCAACCATTCCTCGAGACCTCATCTTTGCCCGGGATGAGTTGGAAACTCCATTCCGAATAAATTTCAGAAGAGCACTGCTTGCCTCGGGTGCAGTGTCGTTGTTCCTTCTGCTGATAACAATCTATGTCGTTGCCAGTTCATGGGAAGCAATCAGCAGTCAATGGGATCGGTATGGACTCATCCTGATTGCTGCTCCTCTTTCTCCACTCCTCGTACCTGCTTGGTTAATTCGCAAAGAAGAAACAAACGTATTACGAAGAGATACTGCCTATCCAGACTTTATTCGTGCGTTAGGAGGTACTGCTCAGGCGCGTAGTGCAGAACCCTCTGCAACAATTAAGGCACTCCGTGGTGTTGATTTTGGTATGCTTGATTATTCAATTGACCGACTTGAAAAGCGGTTATCAACACGTATTGATTCCGATCGTGCCTGGGATTATTTCAATGCAGATACCAATTCTGCCGTCATTTCTCGCTACACTCGCATCTACATCGAAGGAGCACAATCATCCGGCAAACCTGCTTCGACAGCAGAAATGGTTTCTCGTTCTGTGGGTAACCTTCTGTCATTACGACGCCGACGTGCGCTCTCTGCAAACACGATGTGGGGAGTTGCCCTTGGTCTTCTCATTGCAAGCGTAACCTCGCTAAACGTGACCATCTCGATTGTACTTCAACTTGGAGAAGCGATCGCAGGTGTTGCGACAGGTCTTGCATCTACTGATGTTGGAGCGTTGCAAGACTTTGGTTCTGGTATTGCACTTCCTGTTATGGAAAATGCAAATTCTGTTGAAGAAAATATTCGTATGTTCAAGATTATTGTCTCGATTCTTGTCTTGGGCCAAATCATCGCTGTTTCAGCGATTGCCACTCGATTGCGTGGTGGCGGTAAAACAAGTGCTGCCGGTCAAGCCATTCAATTGCTATGGATTGCGGGGATCACCTCTTGGATTACCGCAGTTTTGCTTGATGGAGCATCATCAGTGTTTGGTGTTTAATCAAAAAGAGTATATGCTGCCTCCCGAAATGGACGCATATGCAAACTCCTCAGCCTGGGCCATCTGCGGCATCCTCAATGTATCATCCACCTCAGCAGGCCATGATGGGCGGTGGGCTTTTTTCACTCCATAAATTCTTGATGATTGGAGTCACATTGATTCTTCTGGCAACCTTTGTGAGTATTCTTCCAGACTTTGGAGGGGAACCTAGCCAAGTTGACTACGACTCTGAAGAGGAAGGTTGGAGTGAAGCATTCGCCAAAGATACCGAATCTCACAATGATTTCGTGCGAATCATGGACACCATTGCAACAATCTTGGGAACCGGCGGTGTTGCACTTATCGGATACGCCTTTGTTCGAGAAGCTTACGATGAAGACACAACGACTCCTGCCTTGAGAATAACTCTCTTGATACTTGGAGCAGTGATGTTGCTTCAACTTCTTGGTTCTGGATTT
>JABGWN010000188.1 GCA_018645535.1 Methanobacteriota archaeon | reverse complement strand
TGAGAAGCGATCAAGATATCCCTCATAACAGAATTATTGAAATTATGCCTTCAGAACTTACTGAGGTTGATATTGCAACTCTCGAATTAAACCATCTTGAACAAGTGTTTCTCGATGAAGGAGAACATACAAAACTCCGATTCACAACCAACCAGTTGACTTGGATTCTCTCAAATTGGATTCGTAAGAATGGCCGTAATTCAGCATATCATTTGGTGCATGTCCCAGAACATCCGGCAGTAAAGATACAAGAGCGCTTAGAAAACTCCCCACCTCCTCCTGAAAGTGAATTATTACGTGAATATATTCACAAGTATTGGAAGACAGCTTGGAAGAAGCATATCTACTCCCATCCTCTTGAACCACGTCCTCCAATTCCCGAAAAGTATCCAATTGGCTCTAAACTTCATCCGATATTCCATATTCGTAAATTCGATGATGGACGCCCTTCTACAGGATTGTTTGTAGGAATGATCCTCACATATACACATGATTTCCCTCAATCAGTCTTGTTGGAAGCGAATGATTTCATCGAATATGATGAGGAAACCAAGGAATATTTGGATACAATAACTAAGCCAGAAAGATTTCCTTATGCAGGCTATGCGTCTATTTTAATCGGTCAAAAAGATGTTATTGTGCTTTACAATAGAAAAATTGCATGGACTTTTTCAGAAATTGAAACGAAAGGCTGGGAATCTTTCGTGAATGAGTCTTCGAATGATCATCGATTTATTCTCGACCTTGATATAAGTGCATTTGGTGTGGAGGGATTTGATGTTCCTGATAATTACCAGAAAAAATCATAAACAATTGCTTTTTAAGAATAGCATGAGCAATGACAAGGATAGATATCCTGAATTTTTTCCAGAATTAGGAAAGACTGTAGAGAGAATATTCAACGTTTCTTTAGTAAAAACAAATCAAAGGATACTAGATGAATGTAAGTCACACATTGTGACAAACCCGCCAGCAAAGAACTCGAAACCATACGAACTACTTCTATTGAATAATTCAACCAATTCTCCAGTTTCTGAAAAGGTAGATCTGATTTACATTCGCCAACAGGATGCTCAATGGCATGATATTTTTCTTTACCTCAGAGGGTTTCCAACTTTACTAATACTACAATCTTCCGAAGAAAATTCTAACGCGCAACTTAAAGTGATTTCAAAAAGTAAACAACCGGATTTTGACGATGGTGGAATCCCTCAGTGGCTTAGCACAATCGGTATTCAGTAGTGCTCTTACCATGCAAATCAACTTTCCTTACGTACATTATTCAATAAAAACCCAACTTTTGTGGATAAGAAATTGTTATTGACAGTCGTAGCACTTTCTGTCTTTTGCCTTTTCTTTGACTACAATTCTAACGCCGATGATTCCTCCAATCGCCTTCATCACAAGAGGACTGAGCCGATGATGTCGAGCATTTGTTCGTTCTCCTGAATGGAGCGAATCGCAAACCTCACGGCGTTGTTTGGTAGAGAAACGCCCATGTTTTGTGCATCCCGTACGAACAACCCCTTGGATTTGCAAGCTTCAACGAACTGAATCGAAGAATAGCCCGATTCGGGGGGCAGGTAGGTGAGAAGGTAATTGGCAACACCTGAGAACACACGGAAGCCGAGCGTCTCGAGCGAGTCCTGCATGTATGTCCTCTGTTCGTGAATCAGTTCGTATTGTCTGGAATAGTATGCTTCGTTTCGAAGGGCGGCAACCGCTGCAAGTTGTCCAGGAAGACTCACAGCCCAAGGTGGGATGTATTTCCGGAGTATTTGCATCTTCTGGCTCACAGCATACGCCACTCTCAATCCAGAAAGGGCGTAGCACTTGCTCATGCTTTTGCAAACGATCAATTCAGGCAAGGTGCTACACAACGGTTCCAAGGAGGTGGCATTGGGAAGGTAATTGATGTAGGTCTCATCAATCCAAATCATTTTACAACTTGATGATGCATTGCTCGAATGAGCAATCTTCCCCACAATCTCTTCCATGGATTCGCAATAGACGCCAGTTGGGCTGTTCGGGTTAACAAAAATAACTGCATCATGCTCACATGCTTGTGAAATCAACTCATCCGCATCGATGGAAAAATCGTTCGCATCTTCAAGCACAAAGTAGGTTATGTGGCAACCGATCACGTGCAGTAGGATATGGCTGTACTCCCCGTACATTGGAGACAACAAGAGGACGCGAGAACGGTCATTCAACAACTGTGGAAGCAGGGAAAACATGAGCGAGGACGAGCCCGATGAGACGGCTACATGACGACTTGGAAGGTTTCTGACTTCAGCGATGGTCTCGATGAGTTCCTCGCATTGTGTGGGAGGTGATTCTTGACAGCAGCGTTCGAGTTGACTACTAATGACCTCCAAGGCCTCAGGGCAAGGTGGAAAGGGACTGTCCAGCACATCGGCTACAATGAGGGCATCTCGAACATCAAAATCAAATTTGGAAGTCTCCCATGATTGGCCCCCGTGGTAGCAAGCATCGTCCTCATTTTCTTCATCGATGTCTGCTTGAACCTTCTCTGCAAACATCCCCAAAACAGTGCTGACGCTCATATGCATAGGGAAGTAGACCGTTTCGCCGTGTTTCACACCGTCGTCACGAAACACCTTCATGCCATTGTTTTCATACAACTTCAGCACATTTGTGTGCCCCATAGAAACGATGTCGGTGCCTCCACGTTCAACGATAAATTCCAGAGCATGACGCATCAAACGAAAGGCGAGGTTCAATCCACGGTAGACCGAGGAAATGGTCAGCCCTCTCACCTCAAAGGTTGATTTCCTAGGGTCCTCACACATCGCAAAGACCGTTCGTTCAAGCACCTCATCAGAGAAGTAGGTCGTCAATCGGAAAGGTTGACTTCCGGGTGGGTTGAGGCTGATGTAACCAACGAGGTTTTCACCGTCAACACAGGCAATGAAATGACGACCAGGGTCTTCGATTTTCCCCTCATCGTTCTGGTCGTACTGCCTTAACTCATCGGCATAAACATCGTGTCGAATTGATGATATCTGGTCCCAAATTTCATTGATTCGCTTATCATTTGGCAGCGGATAATCAAAACGCACGAACTCAGTCATAGTCCTACCAAGGCGATGTTGATTTTGAATGATTCCCCGATGATGACCGGCGATGGTGCTGAACGGTTTGGCTCATTCAAGGATACTGGATATGTTCGTGAAGGGATACTATCTGGAAACTTCTATTGTATAATCTGCCATGCCAACAATACTGAAATTACCATCAGCATTACGATCAACCACAATTGTCAACAGATATTCATTGATTAGAGGGGTCGTATTTGGACCTGCAACCCACGTCATGATGTTATATTCTGTCGATTCAATAAAGATTCCATCATAACCCCAGCCTGTGGAGTTGTAAATTCTATCTTGCAATAATGCAGTTTCAGCCATTGGGGATGCAACTTCCCACATAAGACCACCATTTTTTGGATCGAAACTCCAATTGAAGGTGGAATTAGAATCTGGGAAATATGATTGCACAAGGCTCCAATGGCTTTGTGCTAAATCCATTCTTGAGGCATTATCAAATTCAATCGATCCTAATGCATTGGTGAAGTTTTCGAAGAAAACTTCCGTTAAATTTTCTTTTTGGTAAGTGATGTTACTG
>JABGWN010000187.1 GCA_018645535.1 Methanobacteriota archaeon | reverse complement strand
TGGTTCAGCAACTGGACCGCCTTGGCCAAGAGGCTCCTCTATTACAGCATCACTTGTACAACCACTCAGGAAGAGTAACAAAACAAAAACAGGAAAGAATCTTGTTACCATGTATATCACTCAGATGTTTTCGATATCAACGAAAGGTATGATTGTGTAATCGAGAACGATAAGTTGGATTGTGTAGGAGACGTCTTCTCCATTGTCTTCATTGTCCTGCTGGAAGGGTAGTGTGCAAGAATCACCTTGGGCAGATACGCTGATTTCTACTAGATAGTCTCCAAGACCTGCGCCGTTAGCATCAAGTTGATCGGATATTTCTGATTCTGAAAGTCCTTCAATGTCGTTACCAAGCATAGAAGAATTGTACCACTCCGTAACAACATCATGAGCACCATCGCCTCCTCCGTTTTGACCATCTCCACTGTTTGAGAAGTTCAAGTGGGTTGCAGTTCCACTTACTGTATCGGCCGCAGTCCCTGAGGCACAAGGTGGACCTCGAGATTGCTCATCTTCACCATACGTCATTGAAACAAGAACACCGACAATGTTCATCTCTTGTTCCATATCACTAAGGGAATCGGTGTTAAGATCAATGGTAAGTGATGTTCCATCTGCGATGTATTCCCCACCTTCATCAAAATCAATGTAGGTGATCTCTCCACTTACTGAGTATTTTCCTACGCCACCCATTCCTGCTGGACTTACTGTTCCGGCAGCTACAGAGAAAAAGTAGAGTGGGAAAATGAGGAGGAAAAATGCAACACATGCTGTCTGAATCTGAAGGTCTCGATCTTCTTTGATGTCATCAATAAAGCCCATATTCTTGTCCTCCTGTTGCAGTCCAAGGGGTGGAGACCTCTATGTATTTCGGTTAAATGTGAACTATTCTTCTTCCAAATCAATGCTGGATAACCAAGGAGCAGGGGCTTCGTAAGGCCATGCTCCTTTCGCAGTGTTGAAGCCTATTGCTGTGAACGATTTACGGGATTTCTTCCATGTTGGAAGGAGATATCCAATCTTCGATCGTTCTCCAAACGTCCATCTCCATGGACATCTTGGTAATCGTGAAACCCAATGTTGCATGAGATGTTGAATTTGAGGATGGCCTGAACCACCTGGAAGAATCCAAGATGTAAGATGAACTGCTCCTGCAGAACCACGTACTTCGGACCAAGTTGTCAATTCTAGTCCAGTGAGAGGACCATCCAGAACGCGTAATCCGAGCGTACGAGCAGTTTGAGCCATAGGCATGATGATTGCAAAGCGATCGACAAGGCGAGAGCCTTCATGTCGTTCTAAATTCCAACCCTTTTCTTCGCAAAGTGTTCGAAGAGATCGTATGCATTCGACTGGAGTTACACTCAGTTCGAAATCAAGCGTATTTCGTCGCACCATGCTTAGCGCACTAAGCAATATGGCAAGAACCATGCGACGCGATGTTACGCTGCGCGAATCTCATCTTAGGATGAGATGACTTCCTCTTGTTGAGTTCCACGCAACGCTTAGAGAATCTCTCGATGCCTTCGGCATCAAGGACCAGGAGCGATGGTTTGTATTGTACTCAACCGAATAGGGAGCCAAGACCTTCGAAGCCACCTGCTTCTTCTTCCTCTTCCTCTGCTTCTTCAGCAGCGGCAGGGGCGTCAGCAGCAGCAGCCGGTGCAGCAGCAGCAGCTGGTGCGGCGACCGCTTGGGTCATTGCTTCAGCGATGTCGACACCAGCGAGTGAAGCAACAAGTGCCTTAACTCGGGAAGCATCTACATCTACACCAGCAGCTTTCAAAGTAGCTGTGATGTTGTCTTCGGTCATTTCTTTTTCAGCAGCGTGCAGTAGCATAGCAGCATAAACGTATTCCATTTCATTTCACCTCAATATTTTGTGTTGTGTTCAGCCGAAGAGATCTCCAAGGCCGGCAAAGCCGCCCCCTTCTTCCTCTTCTTCCTCTTCTTCTTCTGCCTCGGCTGGGACATCAGACGCACTTTCAACGGCGGCAGCAGCTTCGGTTGCTGCCGAAGCAGCAGCACCGAGCATTGCGACCAATTCGTCGTCAAGGGCGGAGGAATCTAGAGAGCCTGCAATACCAACGGCACTGCGGTGGGCTCTTCCTATTAGGTGAGGCAGGGTTTCAGCGGTTGCGATCGCTGCCTCAAGTGCAACAGCAAGCGCTTCTCTGCTTGCTTTACCGAGCAATGTTGGCATGGTTTGTGATGTAAACCATGTAATGTTGCATGCGAGGTTGAATCCGCCTGCAGCCATTCCAATCAAGTCCTGTCCGAACTGCTCATAATCGATATCGAGTGTCGATGGTGAGAAAACAACGCCATCTTCGTAGGTTCCACAAAGACGTAGACCTGTTACGATTGGCTTAATTCCAATTTGTCCAAGAAGCATACCAAGATCACCTTCGAAGACTTCTCCAGCCTTGAGTGCAACGTGTCGCTTCTGAATGTGGACTTTACCGCCCATAATCTTAGCAGGGATTCCAACGGTGTTCAATTCTCCAACAATTGGACCTGGTGGCATACCTGTGTCTTGCTTTTCGACAATAATGTCTTCTGAAGCAACATCACCAGGCTTAGCAGCACGGCCAGCTTCTGTTTTCTTGAGTTCTGAAAAGACCTCGAACGAATTGTAGGCTGCAGTAGAGACGAGAGCAGGTTGAATTGCTCCGTCAAACAGTTGTTCAAGAACATCGAGGTCCTTGCCGGCTTGTTCCCAGGCGATGCGCATCAATCGCTTCTTAGCAACGCGGATTCTCATGTTACTTCGCAGATTGTTACGCATTCCAATCATTGAATCGGCTGGAACACCGTGGATATCGATAACTGCAAGTGTCTCACCATTGTTGAGGACTTCAACGAGATCGTTGACAGTGTTGCGCTTCCAACTCATAACCTTTGGAATCACAGTTCCACCTCCACTTGAGTTGAAGGACCCATTGTTGTCTTGATGAAGAGGGAACGGATGTTACCGACTCCTCGTTCGAGACGACCGATGACACGGTTGTAGACTTCCATAGCATTAGCGAGAAGTTCTTCTTGTGATTGACCAACAGTTCCAATGGTTGAGTGGAACGTCATCTTATCGCCAGATTTGACAACAACAGTTGTTTTCAGACCTGTTGCGAGAACGGCAGGATCAAGTGTTGGAGGAACTGGACGTGGCATTTTTCCTCGTGGACCGAGAACTGTACCGAGATATCGTCCAATGAGTCCCATGTGTGGAACTTCTGAAAGGAAGAAATCGAATTGGTTTCCAATCTTCTTGGCACGACCTTTGTTACCACCAAGTTCTTCGATTTCAGGTGGAGTAATGACGTGAATACCTGCTTCACGAGCACGAGTTGCTGCTTCGCCAGCAGCGAACATTGCGATTCGAACTTCCCGTCCACGTCCGGATGGAAGACGAACTTCCTCCTTGATACGGTTAGTTGGGTTCTTCAAATCGACATCTTTGATTGTAAATTGGATGTCCATTGATTCAACGAATTTACGCTCAGGAGCGTTTTCGATGGCTTCTTTGATGGCATTATTGATATTTTCTTCCATATTATTTCACCTCTGCAGTCGGCGAGGTTTTACCCTCTCCTGCGGTTCGTGATTTGTTCAGTTAAATCGCTCGTCCCATTCTCCTTTGCTAATGATTTCGAGGGCTTCAACTGCCCAATGACCGTCGATTTTGACACGCATGGAGACACAAGTCCCGATGATTTCTCGGGTTTGTGCCTTCAGGTCAGCTCCAGTCAAGTGGCCGAGACCTGCTTTCTCGCGAGCAACTTCCATTGCTTTTTCGAGAGGCAAATCTTCGACAGCGGCGTCGAGACTACCATTGCACTTTTGGACACCCAAGGCTTTGATTATTAGCTTCGAGGTCCATGGCTTTGGCATTCTTACAACTCCTTCCTTACGAACGTAGGTAACCTTGCGACCAAACTCCCCTATTTAATCGCGCCGCGCCATATGTTACTCTGGTAGTGTTGGAATTCTTCTCTCTTTCGTCAAAACATTGTACCACTTCTCTTAATATGGAAACGGATTAGGGAGAAATATGTCGCCTCTGACGAGAATAGCAAGTGTGCTCATGGTTGCCATGTTGTTTACAATGATCCCATCAATTGATGCAAACTCTTCCGGTAAAATTGGCCAAAGCACCAGTGGCTGTAATTGCCACAGTACAGATGCAATGATCGTGCCGTCAATTACTGGATTGCCTAGTTCCTATAGCCCAGGCACAACCTATACTCTCACATGGTCGTCGAGTAGCATGTCAACAAATGGCCAAGGTGGATTTAATCTCGACGCATCAGCAGGGACCTGGTCGAATCTTGGTGCCCGGGTTAAGACGGTTAACGGTGAACTCACACACAGCAATGACGGGGCTCGTTCTTGGGGCGCTGATTGGATAGCCCCGACAATAGGAACTGGTGATGTCACATTCAACATCGCGGTCTTATTTTCAAATGCTAATAATGGAAATTCAGGCGATAATTGGGGCACGAACCAAATCGCTGTCCCTGAAGGTGCACCTCCACCAAACACGCCTCCGACTGTATCGAATGTAGCATTGACGCCAAACGGAGATGTTACAACTTCTCAATCCTTTACGGTCAGTTACACATTCTCCGATAACGATGGTGACCAAGAAGGCCCAACGCAGGTTCGTTGGTTTATCGATGGGAATCCAGCTCCTGCTCATAACGATGCAAAGACAATTACAGGCTCTTCAACTTCCGTTGGGGAAACATGGACTGTAGAAATCACCCCTCACGACGGGACTGATCTCGGCCCAATTGAACAGTGCCCAGACAGTGTAACCATTGTCGATGCTGATTCAGACAATGATGGTACTCCTGATGGACAAGATGCATTCCCGAATGACCCTACTGAGACAACCGATTCAGACAATGATGGTACTGGAGACAATGCGGATGCATTCCCAAACGACCCTACTGAAACCGTCGATACAGA
>JABGWN010000186.1 GCA_018645535.1 Methanobacteriota archaeon | reverse complement strand
TTAACAAAACAGAGGGAAGGTTTTCCAGTTTATCTTTGGCCGGTAAAGCCTCCTGTAGAGCATTCAGTTCTCAATGCAGGTCTTTCTGCACTTACAGATTACAGCGACCCTGACCTTACTTGGTTACCAAGCGGACACGCTCGCTGGCAACAACCTGCAACACTTCCTCTCGATGAGGACCAACAACGATTGCTTGATGGAACGAGTGAAGAGAATCACTTGTCTGTTCTCTCAGAACTCAAAAGTGAAATCATTCCTTGGCATGAAGCAAATGCTTCACGACGTCGTGAACTCCTTTCTTACTGGAAATCTAAGTGGAATTGGCAGCCTTCGGTCGATGAGATGCTTACTCAATCAATGACAAGTCAAAGTATGCCATGGGAATTCGTCAGAATGATCGGGCATCGTGGTTCTGGAAAGACTCAGCGACCAGTCTTGTAGTGTCACTCGTTCTCATGATGCTTCAGATGGTGCTGTGCATCTCTTCGCAAAAATGGCCCGTACAATGCAGGTAGAAGCGTGACGCTTGAGATCATTGCCAAACTGATGGCAACGATGAACACCTGGCCGAACAATCGCAATGGAAGGAGACCTGAGAAGTTGAGAATTGCAAATCCTCCTGCAGTACTCAGAGCTGCTCCAAACATGGCTCTTCCAGTCGTTGCTGTAGTCTTTGAAGTCCATTCTGCAATGTCTTTTTCCGGATGTAACTCTGCTTCCTCTTCCAATCGAATCACATAGTGGACAGCATAATCAACACCAAGACCAAGAGCAAGGGCTCCGATTGTAACTGTCTGTGAATTCAATTGGTATCCTGCAAGTCCCATGATACCATAGACCCACAAAACAACCATGATCAGTGGAATCCATGTAACGACACCGCGTTGTACACTTTGGAAAATATCACCTGTTCGAACCATTTGAATCATGATTAGAACAATCAAAATCGTCCCTGCAACGATTGCGGTCGATGTAACCGCTGAGACTGCAACATCTGCACTGATCTGAGCGAGGATTAAGGCTCGACCACTCAACTCCATGGTATAGTAACCATCAGAGGATTCAGCAGATTCTGCAAGAGCATCACTTAAACTGGTCTCGAACTCGACAGTATCTTTCCAATCCAATGTATTTGCTTGGAAGGATAGAATTGTTTGTTCACCATTAGTGTAAAGCAAAGAATCAGTAATATTACGACCAGTTGTATCCTCAAGTAGGTATGTCTTTAGAGATTGATAACTGGCGGAATCAGATGATAAATTCGCCATCAATGTATCAAGGTCAACATTGGTTGTTCGAGACGTTTCAAGTGTGTCCCACAGCCCAGTAGGTACTCCCGTAACTCCGTCCGTTTCTTGTAACGTCGTAATGGCAATGTTGTATGCTTCAAATCCTTGAGGAGATACAATATCTCCTTCGAGGACAACATACAGCGGAGTCGGACTACTTTGGAATTCTTCTGCAATCATGAGGAAATCTTGAACCACTTCTAAGGAATCATCAAACTGGCCTTGGGTATCAAAGCCAACTTCAAGCGTACTCATACCGTAGAGCATTGGAAGGGAGAGTAGAGCTGTTACGATGATGACATAGAGTGGTTTATCTTGCGCCATCTCCCCAATTCTTCGAGTAAGTTTTGTTTCGTTCATGGCTCCAGATTTCGCCAGAGGAAGTGCTTTGCTTGGCAACATCGTCATCAAGGCAGGCAGCAACGTTATGCTCAACACATATATCGAAAATAATCCAAGTGCGATGACTGTACCAAAGTTCACAAGGAACATCTGGGATGAAAGCCTGAACGATAAGAAACCAACCATGTCTGTGAAGATTGCAATGACAAGCGCTGCCGATGTCAGAATTGCTCCAGAACGAATTGCCTTCAAACGAACTTCTGGTTCGAAATCGGCCAGAGTGATTCGACCTTTGGGGTCATCTCTTTCAATATCCTGCATAACTTCTCTTATTCGCGTCACAACGTGGATTCCATAGTCCACACCGATTGCAAGTAAGAGAATGGGAATACTGTTCATTGCAGCGTTAAATGTGAGTCTGAAGACGCCTGCAGCCCCATATGTTGCTAGAATGGCGAGTACTGTTAAGCCAATGACATATGCGGTATCGCGTCCTGATCTAAATTTGAGATAAAGAATAACGGTTAGGAATAAGAGGGCGAGTGACGTCAATATTCCAATTTCCTTTCCAATGTTTGCACTCTGTTGATATGAGAAGGCCGAGAATGTGAACACACGTAACTCATCATCTCCAGTTGACTCCTGGATGTCCTCAAGACTACCTTCGGACCATTCTGTAACGAGTGTTTGAACGTCTCCGATGATTTCAGCATTCTCGTAGTTACTCGGTTCAGTTGAAATGACTAAACTGATGAGTACTGGACCATCGCTTTCCCAAGGTTCTTCCTTATCTTCAGCAGGCATGGTGCTGACGATATTGCCTCTGTGATTGATGTTCTGAAGGCCAAGGTATGTTCCAATTATTCCTTGCAAAGGACCAGTAGTGGCAGCAACAAGCCCTGCTTCATTTGGGCTTGTTCGAGCCGAAATCAATCCCTGAATTTGGCCTTGAAGAGTACCTAATTCTGCTTCAATTGAGAGATTATCATCCATCCGCAGTTGCCATGCATTGACTTCACCTGGTTGCCAGTCGATTAGTTCCTGAGCAGTGGGGCCTCTTGGCGATGGAATCGTTGCGATAACTGCAGCGAGATCGTTGAGTGCTGCTGTAAAATTATTTTCATCTGCAACGGTAACATTTGCAAGATGAAGGCCAAGTGCATCTCTCCATTCTTGAGTTGTTACTGGATCTTGTGTATTGAGCCAAAAGAGAGCAGAACCAGCCGGTCCGCTGGTGGCCTTTCCTCCGAATAACGGTTCATGATACGCCAAGAATGTTTCATCAGTGGACAGGTTTGCCTCAATCAAGGCAAATTGCTTCCATGCTGATTCGGTTTTCATATCCCCTGCTTCAATTTCGTCGATAATTCGAATGAAGTCAAGCGACGCCTGATAACGATCTTCGATTTCATAAAGAAGCTCAGTCGTGTCGTTCTGTGGGTAAAAGGCATCCTGACTATTATCGAAATTAATGAATTGAGCCATTGATGCGAGCCCAAGGGTAAAGACGAGAATCACAGCAATAGTGGTCTTAGGACGGATGACTGATGTCTCTGTGAGTGCATTAAATGGGTTCTGCATAAAAGAAAGCCCTTGCCACGATGTATAAATGAGTGTTCCATATTTGAAACAAAATCACATCTGATTTTGAACACTTATTGATAAGGAGATTCCTGTTTAGTCTGTTTATGTCCGAAGAAGAACACCGTTGGAAAAAAGTTTGCAAAAGCTCGAAATTAAAGCTGAATAAGGTAAAGGGCAAGACAATAGGTGCGAAAATGGTTGCAGTTATGAGGACCGAAGAAGGCGTGTTCGGAACAAATGCATTGTGTAGACACATGGCATGGCCTCTGCATTGGGGTGGGAAAATCAAAGATGGGTGTCTACGCTGTCCTCTGCATCAATCTTCATATCATCCTGCAGATGGTTCAATTAACGAATGGTCTCCGTTCCCATTATTTCCGTGGTATGGGAAAATGCTTGGTAAGTTGAGAAAGCCTTCCTCATTGAAGACGTATGATGTACGAGAAATTGATGGTTATGTCGAAATCGACATGAAATCCTAATCACTCGATGTGACGTAGAGACTGCTCCCGAGCAATGTACTTGGGTCTGTAAATAGGAACTCCTTTGCCGCCACGCATAACAACTCGCTCATCGAAAATCTGAGCACCGATTCCAATGACTCTAGCCCATCCAAAGAATGTGGTGTAGTAACTTGGATTGGTCAGGCCGACATGGTGTAGTAGTGCACCGGATGCGATGTCGACATTTGCGTTAGGATTAGAGATTTTTGGGTTTTCAGATAATACCCGAGGTGCAACTTCACGGAGCGTTCGAATGATTTTGAAGTTTGCATCATCAGGGCAGAGTGTTTCTCCTAATGCAAACTGTACCGTTGCTCGAGGATCCTCTGAACGTAGTACAGCGTGTCCAAACCCAAATACAGGCCTGCCTTCTTCAAGCTCCTTTCGAACGAAGTGCTCAACCTCTTCGGGTACTGAGGTTCCAACACGAAGTACGAATTCTAGGCAGGATTGATTTGCTCTGCCATGGAGTGGTCCGCTCAGAGCATTCATCGAACTTGCGATAGACGAATAGAGCGTAGCATGACCACTTGCTACAGCCTTACCAACGAATGTTGAGAGATTACCGCCACCGTGATCCATGTGGAGGACGAGATAAACAGAAATTATCTTTGCAAGTTTCTCTTGATCAACATCTTCTAGTTGCAGTGTATTTGTGAAACGTTGAACCATGGTAAGCGATGTATCATCTTCAGGAATGTTTTCGGTTCTGCCTTCTCGATAACGGAACATGAGTCCCATAAGTCGTGGCATTCTCGCTAACAAATTGAGTGCATCTTCCTTCCAATCATTTTTGCAATCCATCATGCCAAGTGAGTGTATTCCAATGGATAACCAATCCATCGGATGGCCA
>JABGWN010000185.1 GCA_018645535.1 Methanobacteriota archaeon | reverse complement strand
TCCAAACGTATTGGATATGGTCGTTGGACTACTTGTCATCGACCGTATCTTTGGAATCCTTGCAGGGGGAGAACTCCCGCTTCCAATGTTAACCAATCCGTTTGAATTCGAGGCTCTCTCTTGGACAATTCCTGTATTCAGCATTGAGATTGCTCTCATCACCGCAGCCTTGCTCTGGGATTGGGTGGAGCGTCAACGTCGTGTTCGAGGCCTTCAAGACCATCGAGGTGCACTCGGTCGCGTCTCTTTCGGATTCTCAGTCCTGATTCTCTCGTTCGGACCTGCAGGGCTTATCGCTCTTGGATTAATGTTCAACAAGGGATGGGTTTGGAAGCAACCTGCTGTTCTAATGCTTGGAATGATGGTCTTACCGTTTGCCCTGAACAGTTTACTTTGGTGGATTGAAGTTGAATTCGATGTGCTGATTCTTGACATCTGGGTTTCATCACTCATCTTTGGTGGTCTGAACCTCATCGCAGCAGCATTTGCAACAGCAACAAACCGAGGGTTGTGGATTTCCGCAGTACTCTGGGCTTCCCAAGTCTTGTTCATCATCAGTGGAATCATTGCTCCAGATCTCCTCATCTTCGTGCTTGAACTGCTCGCTATGTCGGTAACATCGTGGGTCATTGGGGTACTAACACTACGACGCGGATGGAGAATCGTTGGTTTCCTCAACTTGATCGTTGCATGGATTGTTGCAGGCGTTCTCATCTACCAAGGTATGTCCCCGATTTCTGGATTTGTACTCCTACTCGTAACAGCTGCTCTGCTTGCAGTGATTACCTACTTGACGCAATCAAGAGACGAGTTGCTCGCACGTCAATGAGCAACTGGGTTGAATGTTCGCAAGAGGAAATTCTGAATTGAACGTAATAAGAGCATTGCATCGAAGCCAGGATCTGCTTGTGCAAATCGAAGAGATACGCTGGTTTTGGCTTGAGTACCACTGTTACGAATCCCAAGACTTACATCTGAACCATTCAATTGACATCGAATAAGCATCAAATTTGGTTCTCCTTCAAGACCCATACGTTGCCAGTTAGTCACCTCTCCAGCAAGTGCAAGATGTGTTATGGCCATCGATTCAACTGAATCTGCATATTGGTTTTTACCATCCCACATCCATCGATTTGGATTCGTCACACTAACGCGTCGCTTCCATCCTTTATCCATTGAAGGAGAAGAAGAATATTGCAACGAAAGCAAAGACATCAGCAACGTCATTGCTCCGTCACCAACCAAACTCCATGCCGAACCATTTGGATGAGGCGAGGGTAAGACAAGATGACCTGAGTCTTCGATTCCCAACATAATTGGATAAGCATCGCCTGTGAGAGAATGATTCTTGGAAAGAGCGTGAGAAAGCCATCGATCTCCCACTGCAGTTTCAATTCCTTTCATCGATTCATGTTCATTTACAGAAGTAAGAAGCGTCAGATTAGATTCAATACTGGCTGCAACAATCCAGTCGCCATCGAAAGCAGAAAGGAGCGAATCGGCAATATCATCGCCATCAAAAACGCGAATGCCATCTTGCATTTCTTGAAGCAGAAGACAGCGGTCTCCATCACCATCGAGAGCAGCCCCCACAAGGGCGCCGACTGCCTGTGGTGTAACGGAGCGGACGAGCAAGTGATCGCTGGCCTTGGCCTCACTCCAAGTCCAAGATTGACCTGGTGAAAGTTCTCCTGCACCACAACCCGCGTTCATTGCAATCGCTTCTTGACTGACTTCTTTGACATCGAGTCCACGTGTATTAAGCCATGAAGCAAGCCATGTCGAAGCATGTCCTTTCGATGAATCGAGAAGGAAGGAATCTGAGAATTCAAGTTGAGTGTTGAATGCTTCTTCTCCTAATCCAAGTCTTGTGCTAAGCCACTGAGAATGGTCAACTGAGTGATGCGATGCTGGTTTCATCCATGCCTCTCTATCCGTTGTATCAATCTCACGGTCTTCTTGAGAAAGAGAATACGCAGAGGTGGTGACAAGTCGTTCATAGTCCGGCATCGACTTGCGACCAAGCGCATCGAAGACCTTGATCCCTGAATCTTCAACAGGATTGTGGCTTGCAGTAATCATGCATCCTAAACGCGCACCTGTTTCCAATACGGCATAATGCAACATTGGTGTTGAGGCAAGACCGATATGAATGACTGTGCAATTTGAGGCGTGAAAACCAAGCGTAAGCCAAGACGCAAGCGTTTCGTTATCAGGACGATCGTCCCAACCGATTACGATGCTATCGCCTTGTCCTTCTTCAGGCAATGTACGACCAAGGGCTTCACCCAGTAGTTGCATGAGTTGTGGCGTTATCTCACGTTCTTCGACTATCCGTTGCAACGCTTCCTCATCATCGCATTCATCGAGAACAACTCGGCCACGAATACCATCGGTTCCGAAGAGATTCTCCATCATATCACCTCAACGCAATACGCTTGATGGAGCATGAAGACCAGATACAGTCGTATTTGGGTGAGCCATGCAATCTTGACCAAGCACTGTGCCTGGATTGGTTACAGTATTACATCCTAATTGAGTCCCATCGCCGAGGATCGCTCCGAATTTTCGAATTCCTGTTGAGCGACGCTCATCATCGATGTACATTGCAACTGTTTCCCCATCATTTCGTAGATTTGATAGTTTTACACCAGCCCCGAGATTTACATTTGAACCAAGCACTGAATCGCCAACATAGTTGAAATGAGGGGCTTTAGCACCCGGAAGGAACAGTGAATGCTTTGATTCACTCGAATGCCCAAGAAGACTGCCTTGCATCATCCACGTGTTTTCTCGAACATATGCATGAGCTCGTACAGTTGCTGTTGATTGAATCAGACAAGGACCTATGAGGTGGACATGAGGTTCGATGATTGCCCCCTCTTCGACATGAACAGGTCCTTTTGCCTCATCGATGGTAACGTATTCGACACCAATAGGATGCTTCGATCCCAATTGTTCAAGATGATTCGAGAGGATTTGTTTGAGTCCAGATGGGTTTTTTGGATTGAGCAATTCCCATGCAGGTTGTCCTGAAAGGTTGAACACTGTTTCTGGGAAATCCGCAAACAACGCACCGGTTGTTACCGAAGTTGGCCACTGCATGAACAGCGCTAACGTCCCTTAGGGTTGAATGTTTGGTCAAACTGCCGCATGGTAGATGCGCTTGCCTGTTGCAGCATCTAACTTGAAGCCGATCTGACTTCGCATGTATCTTGGAATGAAGTAACCAACTTTTCGAGCGGTTAATCCATGATTCCTCATCTTTCGTTCGTTTGAAAGATATGCAACAATATCTGCTGCTGAACATCCTGGTCGAGACGAAACATATGTTTCGATTTCTTTCTTTAGACGCTCCATCCTTGCCTGCTTCTGTACGCCTTTTCCACGTAATCCTGTCATGTATAATAGTACGTTTCGGCAGTATATCAATCGCATTTGGGACGTCCGTGGGCCCCCATGATTTTCACGGCAAAAGTTCTTGACACCTCGCTCGACCGACAGACATGGGCGAAGTAAGAGCAGTTACAGATTCAGAGTTTGAAGCAACTATTGAC
This sequence comes from Methanobacteriota archaeon, assembly GCA_018645535.1. Taxonomy (GTDB): domain Archaea; phylum Thermoplasmatota; class Poseidoniia; order Poseidoniales; family Poseidoniaceae; genus MGIIa-L2. Next base: position 1,362 of record JABGWN010000185.1, on the reverse strand, counting down.
GAAAACGGATGGGTTCTTGTCGACTTTTGGGCAGAATGGTGCGGACCATGCAAAGCAATTGCACCGCTACTCAACGACATTATCGAAGGACGAGACCTCCTCGTAGCAAAGGTTGACACCGACAAGAACAACATGCATGCAGCACGTCTTGGCGTGCGTGGAATCCCTGCATTATTCCTCTTCAATAAGGGCCAACTGGTTGCTCAACAAAGCGGTATGATGTCAAAGGACAAGTTGACCACATGGGTTGACAATCACATGACTGCAGACGACTTCTGATTACTTTAGTCGATCTTTTCGCTTCTTTTCAGCGGAGCCAACTTCTCGGGACAAACGTTCTCGTAGTGCTTCATGCAACCACATGCCTTTGTCGAGTTCCATCAACAACCCATGTTCAATAAGATTCTGTGGAGGACCACCTTCCCAAGAAAGACCCTTTGCAAGTTTCTTCCACGGAATCGGTTCACTCGCCTGTGAAAGAGTAGCAAGAAGTTCACGTTCTTTTTCTGGCAATGGCACAAGAATCTCTTCTTCGAGGAAACGTAACCAGTCGTCATGCGTTGGTTTCCCGTACATTTCGAGCATTTCAATGGCGAGTGGATGACCTCCTGTTCGCTGATGGACATCTTCCGCATCAATTTCATCCAGTTCTAATTCTTTGAGCCAAGATGAAGTCTCGTTCAACGAAAGACCCGAAAGTGGAATCTCTTCAACGATGTCTCGTGTGTGAACATCGCGTCGATCATAGACATTGAGCGATGTTCGTGAAATCAAAAGGAAACGAAGAGGCGTTTTCTGAGAAATCTGCAACAATGCTCCCAGTAGATCTTTTGATTGCGCTGCAATATGGTGAACGTCATCCAGAACGATGAGCCAGTAAGGAGGAGGGCCTCCAGGGGCAATAGAGAACCGTTCTCGTACAGTGTATGCATCGGTTAGATATGCCAAGAGACGACGACGCCATGTGTCAACATCGAGTGGAGCTCCAGGGCGTAATGGTAGGGTTTCAATCAGATTGTACGGGTCGTGATTCTCATCGATACCGAACCGGTGAAGAAGACTGACTGCAAGGCCTACTTCTCTATCCCAAGGTTGACAGGGATACCAACAAACCGAGAGATTGGATTGTGCTTCTTCCTTTCCTGAAAGCCACTCAGCGACCAGTGTGGACTTCCCAATACCTGCAATTCCAGTCACGACTGCACAGGCTGAACGACCATCAAACCAATCGGATAAACGCTGTAATTCAGCCTCTCTTCCTCTTACTTTACGCGTCGATGGTGCCTTTGTGTGATATGTTGCATGAACTCCCGCAAGAGGTTGTAATCGGCCCGGTGGAGGTACAACGTCCTCATCATCTTG
>JABGWN010000184.1 GCA_018645535.1 Methanobacteriota archaeon | reverse complement strand
GTTGCTGAATTAGCCCAGATTTACGCTGGTCTTGTTCGAGATAAAGATTCAGATTGGATTTGGGAAGCCATGGTGCGTCATCCCGATCTTGTAGGGGGATTCAATCGCCTTGATTCAACAATTCTCAAAGCAGGAGCAGGTACTGTGATTGCAAAAGAAGGTGCAGATGGGTTACTTGGTCTTGCTATCGAACATCCAGATTATCCAAAAGGTCTTGGGATTGTGGTTAAAATTGCACATGGTTGGAATGCTCAAGCAACATGGTATGTTGCTCGTGCTGTCTTGGGTGTCCTTGGTATCGATTTACGCAATCCATATCCATTGCATCGACAAAAAGCATTCATCGTTCCGGGAATTGTTCCTGAAAAATACCACTCCGTTCTCGAAACAATTCCTACATGGGATGAATGGGACCCTGACCAAGACCGCTGGATATATGACCCAGAGGTGAAGGAATGAATGTTCAGAATTTCATCGGTGGAGAATTCGTTGATGCTGTTGATGACACGACACTTGAGAATCTCGCTCCAGCCACAGGGCAACTCATTGGAACGATTCCTCGCTCCAAACAACCCGATGTTTATCGCGCAGTAGCCGCAGCGCGTGTCGCTCAGCATGAATGGGCCGATTTGACACTCGATGACCGAGCAGATTGGCTTGAAGCCATTGCCGATGCTCTCGAATCTCGAGGCGAAGAACTGGCAAGAAGAGAATCATTGGATACGGGGAAACCTCTCTCCCTTGCACAACGGGTTGATGCGAAACGTTCCGTAGAAAATTTTCGTTTCTTTGCTGAATTTGCTCGTGACCAAGAAGATATGATCTTTGAAATGGATGATGCAACAAATATTGTTCATCGTCGACCAATAGGTGTCGTCGGATTGATAACGCCATGGAATCTACCTTTGTATCTCTTGAGTTGGAAAGTAGCACCTGCTCTCCTCATGGGAAATGTCATTGTAGCAAAACCCAGTGAATTGACCCCACTAACTGCGTATCTACTTGCTGAAGTTTGTCAGGAGATTGGATTGCCAGACGGTGTTTTCAACATCGTTAATGGATACGGTCCAGAAGTTGGTCAAGAAATCCTTGAGCACGTGGACATTAAAGCAATTTCATTCACAGGCGGTACAGCAACAGGACGCCATGTTGCAGCAACTGCAGCTCCAATGTTCAAGAAATTGTCATTGGAATTAGGTGGGAAAAATGCAACAATTATCCTCGATGATGCAGAAATGAATCAAGCAGTCCAAGGAGCAATCCGTGCGGGTTTCACCAACTCAGGCCAAGTCTGTCTTTGTGGTTCTAGAATCCTTGTCCATGAATCAATTGCAGATGAATTTACACAACATCTCGTCACTCAGGTCTCGGCAATGCAATGCGGTGATCCGAACCACCCGGGAACTCAAGTCGGGGCTTTGATCAATATGGCTCATGTCGAGAAGGTCGAATCTTACATCAACTTGGCAATTCAAGAAGGGGGGACAATTCTAACTGGTGGGACAAGGGAGATGACAGGTTCTCCTGGTCCAACACCAGAAGGAGCATTTCTTCGTCCAACGTTGATTTCAGGTTTGTCTCATCTTTCAAGGACTGCTCGCGAAGAAATCTTTGGTCCTGTTGTAACCATTCATCGTTTCTCATCAGATGAAGAAGCAATCGAGATGGCAAATGCGACTGATTATGGCCTTGCTGGATCTATTTGGACTAGAGATACAGAACGTGGACATTCAATTGCACAGAAAATCGATACGGGTATCATTTGGATTAACACATGGTTGCACCGAGATTTACGAACACCATTTGGGGGTGTGAAGCATTCTGGAGTCGGTCGCGAAGGTGGCAACTGGAGTCTCGGATTCTTCTCAGAACCACTCAATGTTTGCATTAAGCATGATTAATTTCATGGCGAGAGTTTGAAACGTAGAAGCCAATCGGGAACATGAGGGAGACCTATGTCAATTCATGGAAAAGCAACCAAGGTAACGACACATACCTTGCAAGAAATGAAGCGAGTTAAAGAACCAATAACAATGCTTACTGCTTACGATTATTCCCTTGCTCGTCTGGTTGATGGAGCGGGTGTTGACGTGATTCTTGTTGGCGATTCAGCATCAAATGTCATGGCAGGACAAGTCACGACAGTTCCAATTACCCTCGACCATATGATCTATCACGCTCAGTGTGTTCAACGAGCAGTTAATCGAGCCCTTATCGTTGTGGATATGCCCTTTGGTTCCTATCAAGGGAATTCGCGCCTCGCTCTCGACTCTGCAGTTCGAATCATGAAAGAAGCTGAAGGGCATGCTGTTAAACTCGAAGGCGGATCTGAAATTGTTGAATCGATTGAACGTATTCTCACAGCTGGAATCCCTGTCATGGGGCATCTCGGCCTTACGCCACAAAGCATCTACAAGTTTGGTACCTATTCAGTGCGAGCAAAGGAAGATGAGGAAGCAGACAAACTCATTGAAGATGCCAAGTTATTGGAAAAGGCTGGCTGCTTTGCAATTGTTCTAGAAAAGATCCCTACGGATTTGGCCAAAAGAGTTCAACAGGAATTGACAATTCCAGTTATTGGAATTGGTGCAGGACCTCATTGTGATGGACAAGTTCTCGTTCTGCATGACCTGCTTGGGATTACAATGGATTTCTCACCACGGTTCTTACGTCGATATCTCAATCTCGCAGAAGACATTGATACAGCAATTCGCTCGTATTGTGATGATGTTCGTTCGGGCGACTTCCCAAACGAATCTGAATCTTATACCTCTTGATCAGATGTAGATGAAGGTAAGGACACTTCCACTAAAGGCCCCAATGTTGACTGCCATCGCATGCCATAAGCCATATCGGAACGGTGGAAATTCAAACTGTAACCAGAATGAACTCAGCCATAACCAAGAAATTCCCGTCAAAAAAACGCCACAATACAAGGAAGATTGTTGGGGTAGAATCCAAACAAACGATAGGACCATTGCTACAGATAGAACGCCTAATGCATATTCCTTAGCACGATTCATTTCCTGACCAACAAGGGACTTGTAAATCAATGGGGAGAGTACAAGGTAAATAATAAATGAGCCATGGACTGGATTTGGAAAAAAATCAATCTTTGGCATAACCACAATTTGCCAAATGGACCCAAAGAGCATTCCAAGCATGAGCGGAGCCATCATATGCCGAAGCATATCTTTGAAGATTTCACTTTCTGTTACAGGTGTAGAATGCTCTTCGACAACAAGAGAGGGCTCTGATTCATTGACGAGAATGGACTTAGAAGTGTCCAAATCCTCTTCTCCCATGTTTGGTGGTTATCCTTTCCTCGTTTGAGTCTTGGCATCCGGCAGCGATGCATCCATATGACGGAACTTACACCGACACTCATGGCGAAAGGTTCGATTGTAGCAGGCTGTCTAGCCCCTCACCCCCCTCACCTCGTATATGCTGAAAACCCTCCACAGAATGAACCAACTTCTGAAGGAGGTTGGGAGCAATTACGTTGGGGATATGAACGTCTTCGAGAATCTCTTTCCAAGATTGATCATGACGTACTTGTACTGCTCTCCCCTCATTGGCAAACATATGTCGGCACTCATTTCCTTGGAATCCCTCATTTCGAGGGATTATCGGTTGATCCAGTTTTCCCAAATCTGTTTCGTTACACCTATGACATGAACATCGATGTTGAGTTAAGCCTGGCTATACATGACAAAGCAAAGGGTTCTGGTCTTGCTGTAAAAATGATGGAAAACCCTGATTTTCGTGTCGATTACGGTACAATCACCACAGGGCACATGGTAAATCCAGCATTTGACAAGCCCTTAGTGGTCATTTCTTCAAACCGTTCGACGCATTACTATTCGGTTGAAGTAATGCAAGAAATGATGATGGAACTTGGTCGAGTCACCCGAGAAGCGATTGAAGAAAGTGGTAAGAAAGCTGTTATTCTTGCTTCTAATTCTCTTTCACACCGCCATTTTACCACTGAATCTGAAGTTCCAGAAGATATGAGCAAAGAGCACATTGCCAGTCATGCAATGCATTTGTGGGACATGCGGATCATCGATTACATGCGAACAGGACAGGCTCAACGAATTCTTGATGAAATGCCCGAATTTACTGAACAAGCGATTGCTGAATCAGATGGTGGCGGCTTGACATGGCTCCTAAGTACGCTATCAGTCCCTGATTATCCTGCTATCCTCCACGGTTATGGGACCATAATCGGAACAGGTAATGCGATTGTTGAATGGCCTTGCTATGCAAATGAAGGTGATGTACAATGAACGGTTCCATTGTTGGTTCCTATGTCGTTCCAGTTCATCCGCATCCACTTCTTGTCCCAGAACAGAACGAAGGATGGAGTCGTCTACGAACTGCCTTTGATGAAGCCAGAGATGCAATCAAGGAAAGCGGCGCGGATCTCCTCATCATCTATTCAACAACTTGGCCAAGCATCATCGGTCATCAAATTCAAGCAGATCCCAATCCACAGTGGACGCTCGTGGATCAGGATTTCCATGACCTCGGATCGATGGATTATTCGTTCAATATTGATGCAGAATTTGCTGAAGCATGGAATCAAGCCAATCATAATCGTGGCCTAAAAAGCAGAACAGTTGCATACCATGGTTTTCCTATCGATGTAGGGTCTGTTGTTGCACTCAAACTCCTCAATCCAGACAATTCAATTCCTGCTGTTATCGTATCATCGAACGTTTATGCGAATCGATCAGAAACAACTGTTCTTGCAAAAGCATGTCTCGATGTTATCAAAAAGACTGGACGTAAAGCTGTTGCAGTCACTGCTATGTCAATGTCAAATAGGATGTTTACCGAATTTATCGACCCATCTGACGACCGTATTCACTCGTTAAAGGACGATGAATGGAATCGTAAAGTCTTGGAATTCCTAGAAGAAGGTCGCCTCGAAGACGTGGCTCAATTATCACGAACGATTCACCAACAAATACGCGTTCAAAAAGTTGTCACCTTCAAACCGATGTGGTGGCTCTCAGCAATGAACGGTAATCGAAACAATCTCACAGGTCGTGTCCTTGCTTACGAAGCTCTTCATGGTGCAGGTGGTGCTGTTGTTCAACTCGATCCCACCTCCACTGGAATGGGCGACAAGGAATACGATGAAGACGATGT